>JASFWR010000139.1:0-8677 GCA_050049155.1 Planctomycetota bacterium
TCCTCCTGCAGGATCGAGTTGCAGATCTCGATGCACTCGTTGCAGATGTACACCCCCGGCGGGCCGGCGATCAGCGAGGTGACCTGGTGCCGCGGCTTCTCGCAGAAGGTGCAGCGTTCGACCTGACGGCCGGTTCGGCGTGAAGAGCTCATGATCGGAGTCTATGGCTCTGCCCTGTTGCGAACAGAACCAACATGAGAAAGGGAGCGGCGGCGATGGCCGCGCGCTCCCGTGTAGATCGGCGGATCAGGTGATCCAGGTCCTGCGCGAGTCCGTGGAATCTCGCGATTGAGAAAATGAGTCCGAGGGGTCGCCGTTATGGAACAGCGCCCTTGCTCACTGGTCCCCGGATGTGTCAGGGGCGTCCTCGACGCGAGCGACGATGTGATCGATGAGGCCGAAGTCCTTCGCCTCCTCGGGAGACATGAAGTTGTCTCGATCACAGGCCTCGGAGAGCTCCTCGGCCGAGCGGCCGCTGTGGTGAGCCATGATCCCCTCGAGCTGCTTCTTCATCTTGAGGATCTCCTGGACCTGGATCTCCATGTCGAGCGCGGTGCCGCCCATGCCCCCGTGGGGCTGGTGGATCATCACGCGGCTGTGGGGCAGGGCGAAGCGCTTGCCCGAGGTGCCGCCGGAGAGCAGCACGGCTCCCATGGAGGCGGCCTGGCCGAGGCAGTAGGTCTGGATGTCGGGCTCGACCAGCTGCATCGTGTCGTAGATCGCCAGGCCCGCGGTGACGGAGCCGCCGGGCGAGTTGATGTACATCTTGATGTCCTGGTTCCGCCCGGTCTTGTCCAGGAAGAGCAGCTGGGCCATCACCGCGTTCGCGACGTTGTCGTCGATCCCGGTGCCGAGGAAGATGATGCGGTCCTCGAGGAGGCGGGAGTAGATGTCGTACTGCCGCTCGCCGCGGCCGGTCTTCTCGATGACGAACGGGACCGGGTAGTAGTTCTGCATGACGCCTTCTCTAGAGGTTGGGGAGAGCAGATTCAAGCGAAGGATGGCCGACGGGCGCCAGGGAGCGCCCAGGTTCGAACCGGGCGCGGAGGCGCGCCCGGACCTCAGGCCGGAGTCTGGATATCGGCGTTCTCACGGAGGAATCTGCGCACCTTCTTCTCAAGGATCTCGATGGCGAGCTGCTGGCCGAGGTTGTTCTGCTCGTAGTACTGCTTGACCTCCTCGATGGAGGTCTGGTTACGGGCCGCGATGGCCCCCAGCTCGGCCTCGAGGTCCGGGTTGGACACGAGGAGCTCCTCCTTCTCGCCGATGGTCTCGACCACCAGCAGGGCCCTCAGCCCCTTGGCGGCCTCGGCCTCGGCGGAGGCGCGCTGCTCCTCCTTGGCCTTCTCGACGTCCTCCTCGGACTGCCCGCTGCTCGCCATCTCCTGGGCCAGCTGGGCGAGGCGCGCCTCGGTCTGCTGGTCGAGCATGGCCTGGGGCAGGTCGAAGGTGCACTGCTCCAGGACCTGCTCGAGGAGCTTGGCCTCCTGGCGGTTGTTCTCCCGCTCCTCGGCGGCCTCGGTGAGACGGGCCGAGACGAAGGCGCGGAGCTGGTCCATGTCGTTGACCTCGTCCCCGAGCATCTCGAACAGGGCCTCGTCCGTGGGCGGCACGAGGTTCATGGCTTGCTGCACGTCCAGGGCGCAGGTGCCCTCCTTGCCGCGGGCGTCCTCGTCCTCGACGAAGTCCGGGACGGTCATGGGGAAGGTGAGCTGGTCGCCCTCCTTGGCCCCCTTGAGGCCCTCGGCGAAGGCCTCCGCCTCGACGCCGGGGGGCACGCTCATGGCGTTCAGGCGCATGCCCTCGCGGTCGAACACCTTGTCCTCACCGACCATGAAGGCCAGGTTGGCGATGACGAAGCCCTTCTCGTCGATGCCGTCGTCGCCGGCGGCCTCGGGGGTGGACTGCTGCTCGCGGATCTCGTCGATGGTCGTGTCGAGCTGCTCGTCCATGACCGGCTCCAGCTCGCTGGTGATGGACAGGCCCCGGTAGTCGGGCAGGTCGAACTCGGGCCGGAGGGGCACCTCGAACTCGACGACGAAGGAGCCGTCCTCGGCCAGGTCCATCTCCGCGGGGTTCAGCCGCGGGTGCGCCATGGGCTTCAGCTTGTGCTCCTCCACCGCCTGGCCGTAGCCGCGCTGGACGAAGCCCTCCTTCACGTCCCGCCGGACGCCGTCCCCGAACTTCTTCTCGAGGACCGCGATCGGCACCTTGCCCGGGCGGAACCCCTTCATGTTCATGTGCTGGGACACGTGACGAAGACCGCTCTGGACCTCCTTCTGGAACTCGTCGGCGGGGACGGTGATGGCGACCTTGGCGATGGTCGCGGTGGAGGTGTCGACTTCGAGCTGCAAGTCGGTCGGGGCCCTGCGGGGCACCTTCTGGGAGGGCTGGGGCGGCCAACTGGCCGCCAGGCTGGGGCGAGCCTCGGGGCTCGCGGGGAGAAGATAGGGGGGAAGATTGGAACCGTCGCGCGTCGCGGAGTCCAGTAGCGCCGAAGGAACCTGTACTCGCCCATGCTCCGACACGCCCTCCAACTCGCGCTCGCCGTGTCCCTGCTCGCCCTGGGGGCCTGGGGGGCCGTGCTCGTGGTCCGCGGCCGGCCCGCCCCGCCCGAGCGCGACCTGCCCGGGCCGCGGCCGGTCCCGGTGGAGGTCATGGAGGTGACCCGCGGCCCGGTGCCGCGGACCGTCGAGCTGCAGGGCTCCCTGGACGCCGCCAGGCGCTTCCCCGTGGCAAGCGAGACCGGGGGGCGGATCGCCGCCGTGCACCCGGACCTGCGGTCCGGACGGAGCGTGGCGGAGGGCGAGGTGTTGCTCCGGATCTCCACGGAGGACCTCGAGCTGCAGGGGGAGGCCCAGCGGACCGCCGTGGAGCTGGCCCGGGCCGGGGCCGCCGCGGCGGACTCGGACCTGGAGCGGGCGCGGGCCGGGCTGGCGCTCGCCGAGGAGTCCCTGGCGCTGCTCCGCTCCGAGGAGGAGCGCTGGCGCGCCCTGGTGGAGGAGAGCGGCGTGGAGCGCGCCCGCTACGACCTCGCCCGGAAGCAGACCCTGGCCGCGGCGAGCACCGTGGAGGAGGGGCGCGCCCGGGTCCAGGCCGCCTCCGCCGCCGTCCGCGCGGCGGCCCTCGAGCTGGAGCTCGGCGGGGAGCAGCTGGACCTGATCGAGTCGCGCCTCGCGCGCTGCGAGGTGCGCGCCCCGTTCACCGGGCGCTTCGTCCCCGCGGTCCAGGGTGGCACGCCCCCGGAGGTGGACCAGGTGCTCGCCCCCGGGGTCCCGGTGGGGACCCTGGTGGACGTGGCGACCCTGCGGCTCGTGGCCGACGTGCACGAGGACGACGTCGGGGCCCTCGAGCTCGGCGGGGAGGCCACCGCGGCGCCCCTCTCCCGGCCCGGCCTCGTGCTGGGCGGGGCGATCACGGCCATCGGCGCCGAGGTGCTCCCGGTGACCCGCTCGGTGGTGGTCGAGGCCACCTTCGAGGGCGGGGAGGAGCTGCCCGCCGGCACGGCCGCGGCGGTGACGCTCAAGGGCGCGCCCCTCCAGGACGCCATCTGGCTGGACGAGCGCTGCATCGGGTTCCGTGGTGGCGGCCCGGTGGCGTACGTGATCGGCGACGCGCACCCCGAGGGGATGCGGCGCGTCGAGGAGCGCGCGCTCGTGCTCGCGCCCGGCTCGTACTCCGGGGGGCGCGTCGTCCGCGGCGGCCTCCGGGCCGGGGAGCGGGTCGTGGCCTCCTCCGTGCAGCTGGTCGGGGACGGGTCCCTCGTCCGGGAGGTCACCGAGTGGCAGCCCGTGGACGGCGCGGCGCCGGGCCAGGACGCCTCCAGCGGGGAGCCAGGGGGCGCCGGCGCGCCCGCCGCCGGTGAGGGGGCCGAGGGCGGATGATCCGCTGGTTGGCCAGCCTCGCGGTGCGGGGGCCGGTCGGCGCGAACCTCGCCATGCTGGCGCTGATCGTCAGCGGGTTCGTGGTCTACCGCGGGATGCCGAGGGAGGTCTTCCCCGACTTCTCCCTCGACGCCGTCGAGGTCTTCTCGGTCTACCCCGGCGCGTCCCCCGTGGACGTGGAGCGCCTCGTGACGGCCCCGATCGAGGACGCCCTCGACGGGCTCGAGGGGGTGGACGAGATGCGCTCCGTGAGCCGGGAGGGGGTCTCGCGGGTCAACCTGACGCTCGCGGACGGTGCCAGCATCACCAAGGTCCTGTCCGACGCCCGGGACCGGGTTCGGGGAGGGGACGTCACCCTCCCCGAGGACGTGGAGGACCCGCTGCTCTTCGAGGTGGAGAACCGCTTCCCCGTCATCGCGGTCTTCATCTACGGCTCGGCCGACGACCTCGTCCTCAAGCGCGTGGCGGAGGAGGAGGCCCGGGCGCTGGAGGCGCTCCCCGGCGTCTCGTCGGTGGTCTCCACCGGGCTGATCGAGCCCCAGATCTGGGTGGAGGTGGTGCCCGACGAGCTGGAGCGGCACGGGCTGACCATGGACGTCGTGGCGGGGGCGATCCAGGGGCGCCTGGCCGAGGCGCCCCTCGGCAGCCTCGAGGTGGACGAGCGCCAGCGGCTGCTCCGGGTGGGCGGGGACGTGCAGTGGAGCGCGGACCTCGAGGACCTCCCGGTCGCGGCCTCTCCGCGGGGCGGCGTGGTGACCCTGGGGCGGATCGCGCGGCTCACGGAGGCCTCCTCGCGGGGCGCCTCGCGGGGGCGGTTCAACGGGCACCCCTGCGTGCACATGCAGGTGAACAAGGACGAGGGCGCGGACGCCATCGACGTGGCGCGGGTCGTCCTGGAGCACGTGGACCGCCGGGCGGGCGCCATGCTCCCCGGCGTCGCCATGGGGACGAACAGCGACCTGTCGATCTACGTGCGCAACCGCCTGCGCACCATGTTCGAGTCGGGCGCCATCGGCGCCGGCCTCGTGCTCCTCGCCCTGCTGCTCTTCCTCAGCCCGCGCGTGGCGCTGGTGACGGCCCTGGGCATCCCCCTCGCCTTCCTCGGCGGCATCCTCGTGTCGGGCGCGGTCGGGGTGACCATGAACATGATCACCATGTTCGCGCTCATCGTCGTGCTGGGCATGATCGTGGACGACGCCATCGTCGTGGGCGAGAACGTCTACCGGCGCATGGAGGAGGGCGACGCGCCCGAGGTGGCGGCGGTGGAGGGCACCGCCGAGGTGGGGCGCGCCGTGGTGGCGACGATCCTCACGAGCATCGCGGCCTTCCTGCCGATCCTGCTCCTCCCCGGCTCCACCGGGATGTTCCTGCGGCCCCTGCCCATCGTGGTCACCGCGTGCCTCGTCGTGTCCCTGGTGGAGGCCTTCACGATCCTCCCGTCCCACCTGGCCCACTGGACCTCGCGCCGGGCGGTGGCCCGCATGCAGGCGCGCATCCAGGCGGGGGGCGCCGGGGCCCGGCGCTGGTACAGCCCGCTGCAGGAGGCGTACATGCGCCTCCTGCGCGGCGCGCTCGCGTGGCGCTACGTCACCCTCAGCGTGGCCCTCGCCGTGGGCGGCGTCGTGGGGGCGGTCGGCGTCACCCGGATCCCCTTCGTGCTCTTCGACGAGTTCGAGAGCCAGCTCTTCTTCGTGTCCCTCCGGCTGGACCCGAGCGCGAGCCTCGACGACACGGAGGAGGTGTGCGAGGTGGTGGAGGGCATGGTGGACGCCAGCGGCCGCGGGGAGGTGCTCTCGAAGCACACGCTCCTGGGCGTGGCGGCGTCGAAGGTCTCCGAGTTCGAGATCGGGCCCCACCTGGGCCAGGTCTGGGTGGAGCTGCGCGAGGGGGCGGGGCGTGAGCGCTCCACCGCGGAGATCATCGAGGCCCTGCGCGCGGAGCTGGCGGCCCTGCCGGCGCTGGTGGAGAGCCACGAGATCGGGCAGCCCCAGACGGGGCCCGCCGGTCGGGCGGTGGAGGTGGCGCTGAGCGGCCCCGACCTGGAGCGGCTCCGGGAGCGGGCGGACGCGCTCGAGGCGCGCCTCGAGCGCTTCGCGGGGGTCCGCGACGTGCGCAGCGACCTCGAGAGCGGGAAGGGGCGGCTGGAGATCGTGCCCAACGACCAGGGGCGCCTCGCGGGCCTCACCGAGGCGGGCCTGGCGGTGCAGCTCCGCACGGCCTTCGAGGGGCGCGACGTGGGCTCCCTCCGCCGGGGCCCGGACGAGGTCGACGTGGTCCTGAAGTACCCCGAGGGGGAGCGCAGCGTGGTGGGCGCCCTGGAGCGCCTGCAGGTGACCCTCCCGCCGGCCCCGGGTGAGCCCGCGCGGCGGGTCCCGCTCCGGACGGTCGCCGACGCGGAGATCGGGCGCGGCCCCTCCTCCGTGGGGCACGAGGACCGCGTGCGCGCGGTGGTCGTGAGCGCCGACGTGGACGAGACCGAGGGCAACGCGGCGCGGATCCTGCGGACCCTCGCGGAGGAGCTCCCGGCCGACGGACAGCTCCGCCCGGGCGAGGGCTTCAAGCTCCGCGGTCAGGCCGACGAGACCGCGAAGTCCATCGCGGGGCTCGGCTCGGCGGCCCTGCTGTCGGGGCTGCTCATCTACCTCATCCTCGGCACGCTCTTCCAGAGCTTCCTGCAGCCCATGGTGATCATGTTCATCATCCCCTTCGCCGGGGTGGGCATGGTGCTCGGGCACGCGCTCATGGACCGGTCGATCACCCTGATGTCCCTGATCGGCCTGCTCGCCCTGGCCGGGGTCGTGGTGAACGACAGCCTCATCCTTGTGGACTTCATCGGGCAGCGGCGCCGCCGGGGCGTGCCCATGCTCCAGGCCGTGCTGGACTCCGGCCGGCTCCGCTTCCGGCCCATCGTGCTGACCTCGGTCACCACCATGCTCGGGCTGCTGCCCCTGACGTTCTTCGTTTCGGGGCAGGCGCGCTTCCTGCAGCCCATGGCCATCAGCATCTTCTTCGGGCTCGCGGTGGCAACCCTGCTGATCCTCGTGCTGGTGCCAGCGGCGTACGTGGTCCTGGAGGACCTGGTGGGGCTCGGCCGGCGCGCGCTCGGGGGGGCTGCGGCGGACGCGGAGGACGGCGCGGCGGCGCACGCAGGGGGAGGCGCGGGTGTCGCCCCCCTTGATCGGGCATGATGCGGGCGCCATGACCGCCTCGCACCCCTCCCACGTCCCGCCGCCCTCGGACCTCCCGGCCCCGGAGGCGCTCGCGCGCCAGATGCACGCGGCGAGCACCCTCGCCGCGCAGGGGCTCCGGGAGCACCTGCCGCCCTCCCCGGTGCGCCCGGCCCTGGGGCTCGAGCCCGGGGGGAGCCTCCTGCTCAAGCTGGAATCGCACCTGCCCACGGGCTCCTTCAAGGTTCGCGGCGCGCTGCACCGGGTGGGGTCGCTCTCCGACGGGGAGCGCGCCCGGGGCGTCGTGGCGGCCTCCACCGGGAACCACGGGGCCGCCGTGGCCCACGCGGCGGGGCTCGCCGGCGTGGGCGCCACGGTCCTCGTGCCCGAGCCGACCCCGGAGGGCCGGGTGCAGGCGATCACCGCGCGGGGGGCGGCGGTCGTGCGCTCCGGCGCGGAGTGCGGGGAGGCCGAGCTGGCGGCGCGCCAGCGCGCCGCGGAGTCGGGGGAGGTCTTCGTTTCGCCCTACAACGACGAGACGGTCATGGCGGGCCAGGGCACCCTCGCGGTCGAGCTCCTGGAGCAGGTGCCGGACCTCGGCCGGGTCTACGTGGCCGTGGGCGGCGGCGGCCTGATCGGCGGCGTCGCGGCGGTCCTGAAGCACGCGCGGCCGGACGTGGAGGTGGTGGGATGCTCGCCCGTGGCGAGCCACCCCATGCACGCCTCCGTGGCCGCGGGCGAGATCGTCGAGACCGACCACCTGCCGACCCTCTCGCTCGCCACGGCGGGCGGGCTGGAGGAGGGCTCGGTGACCTTCCCGCCCTGCCGGCACTTCGTGGACCGGTGGGAGCTGGTGGAGGAGGCCGAGATCGAGGGCGGCCTGCGCCGCTTCCTCGGGGAGGAGCGGCTGCTGGCCGAGGGCGCCGCGGCGGTGGCGCTCGCGGTCTGGGCCCGCGACCCGCGGCCCGCCGACGGGCGCAAGGACTGCGTGGTGGTCTGCGGCGGCAACCTGGACGTGGAAGACCTGCGGCGCGTGCTCGGGGCGCCGGCCGCGTCGTGAGCGGGCGCCACGTGGTGGTGCTCACGGGCGCCGGGATCTCGGCCGACTCGGGCGTGGACACGTACCGGGACGCCGGCGGGCTCTGGGAGGGGCACCGCTTCGAGGAGGTGGCGACCCCCGAGGCCTGGGCGCGGGACCGTGGGCTCGTGTGGCGCTTCTACCAGCTCCGGCGCCAGCAGCTGGATGCCGTGGAGCCCAACGCCGCGCACCGGGCGCTGGTGCGGCTGGAGGAGGAGCTCGGGGCCCGGGGCGAGGGGTTCACCCTGGTGACCCAGAACGTGGACGACCTCCACCAGCGGGCGGGCTCCACCGTGCTGCCCATGCACGGCGAGCTGGCGCGCCTGCGCTGCGAGACCTGCGGCGCACGGCCGGTGGACCGGGAGCACCTCGCGGAGGACGAGCTCGTGGACTGCCCGTCCTGCGGCGCGGGACCGCTGCGCCCCGACGTGGTCTGGTTCGGGGAGATGCCGTACCACCTCCCGGAGATCGAGGCGGCGGTGGCGCGGTGCACCCACTTCATCGCCATCGGGACCAGCGGCGCGGTGTACCCGGCGGCGGGGTACCTG
>JASFWR010000141.1:0-8649 GCA_050049155.1 Planctomycetota bacterium
CGAGGCCCTGTACGACTTCGTGGCCGACCCCGCGGAGTCGGTGGACGTGAAGGACCAGCACCCCGAGGTGGTGGCCCGGGCCCGCGAGGCCCTGCGCGAGTTCCGCCTGGCGCACCTCGCCGCCGGCCGCTTCCACCTGCGCGTGCGCGGGGCCGAGGGCCAGCGCCTCCAGGTCCGCGTCTCCACCGACGACCTCTTCGACGCCAACTTCGTCACCCGCCCCGAGGTCGCCCCCGAGGCGTTCGAGATGGACCTGGACCGCAGCTACCTGGCCCTCGACACGGTCCTCGAGGGCGACCGCCTCGAGCTCCGCTGCTGGTGCCGCGGCAGCAACCTGCGCGTGGAGGCCACCCTCGACGGCGAGCCCCTCCAGAGCCTGACCCTCGGCCCGGGCGCCGACCCGCTCCCCCTCCCCGCCGAGTTCGACCGCTCGGACCTTCCCGAGCGCCGGGCCGAGGACGTGGGCTGGCCCGGCCGCGGCCGGGCCTGGATGTGGCTCGAGGCCGGGGCCTCCGAGGCCCTCCCCGTGGTCAACACCCCCGAGGAGGCCGACCGCCTCAAGGAGCTCGGCTACCGCTGAGCGGCGGAGCAGCCTGGGGTGGAAGTGGGGCGCCCCTCGGCTGTTTCCCTAACTCTCGAGGCCCTCAGTGGGCGACGGAGTGCTCGCCGGGGACGGTCTCCTCCCAGCGAGGGAGGGGGTCCTCCATGGCCAGCCACGCGGGCTCGCCGGCCTCGAACTCATCGGGGGTGAGCAGGGCCGCCTGGAGAGCCGCCTCCAGCTCGTCCGCGGGCAGGTCCACGCCGATGAGCACGAACTCCTGCCGCATGTCGCCGAACTCCGGGTCCCACACCGCCTCGATGTGCGCCCTGGACTCGGGGTCGGTGGGCCACTCCTCCTCGGGGACCAGCGCCCACCAGGTGCCCGCCGGCTGCAGGGTCGCCTGCTGGCCCGCGGTCTGGACCAGGGCCTTCCACCGCGCCCGGGAGGCGAACCAGAGGAAGCCCTTGGAGCGCAGGACGCGGCGCATGAGCGGCGACTGGAGGAACTCCATGAAGCGGCCCGGGTGGAGCGGGCGCCGGGCGCGGAAGACGTAGGAGCCGAACCCGAAGGCCTCGCTCTCGGGGGTGTGGTCGTCGGTCAGCGCCTGCACCCACCCAGGGGAAGCCTGGGCGACCTCCAGGTCGAAGCCGCGGGTGTCGAGGATGTCGTCCAGGGACAGCACGCCGTGCTGGCAGCGCAGGATTCGGGCCGAGGGGTTCAGGTCCCCGATGAGGGCCTCGAGCCGCGCGAGGTCGGCCTCGTCCACGAGGTCGGTCTTGTTGACCACGACGATGGTGGCGAACTCGACCTGCTCCGCCATGAGCTGCGCCACCGAGCGGCGGTCCTCCTCGTCGTCCGCCCAGCCGCGCTGGACGATGTCCTGGTCGCTCCCCATCTCCGCGAGGAACGACGAGGCGTCCACGACGGTCACCATCCCGTCCACCGCGACGCGGTCGGAGACCGAGGGCAGGTCGTCCAGGTCGAGGGAGAGCGTCTGCGCCACGGGCAGCGGCTCGGAGATCCCCGTCGACTCGATGACCAGCGCGTCGTAGGCGCCCTCGTCCGCGATGCGCCCCACCTCCTCGAGCAGGTCCTCCCGGAGGGTGCAGCAGATGCAGCCGTTCGAGAGCTCCACCAGCCGCTCCTCGCTTCGCTGGACCTCAACCCCGGCGCTCTGGGCGGCGAGCAGGAGCTCCCCGTCGAGGCCACGCTCGCTCATCTCGTTCACCAGCACGGCGATGCGGCGGCCCTCCCGGTTGGCGAGCAGGTGGGCCAGGAGGGTGGTCTTGCCGGCCCCGAGGAAGCCGGAGAGGACGGTGACGGGGAGGCGGCTCATGGGGGCGCGATGCCGGCCGGCTCCCTCCGGTTCCGACGGACGGGGAAGAAAATCGCCGGCCGCAGAGCGCCTCGCCCGAGCGGCCGCTCGACGGCGAGCGGGCGGAACCGGGGACCCACGGGCGGCATCAGGACGCCGATGGTGCGGATCCCCGAACCCGGAGAGGCCTCGCGTTCCCCTGCCGCGTCGGGTGCCGCGGGCCCGGACGAGGTGTCGGACTGGATCGTCGTGGGCGGCGGCCCCCACGGCGTCTGCGCCGCACGCGCCCTGGCGTCCCAGGGAGCGACGGTGCGGATCGTCGACCCCGCGCCGCGCCTGCTCCACCGCTGGGAGGAGCGCGCGGGGACCGTGGGGATGACCTGGATGAGGTCCCCCCAGAGCCACCACCTCGACGCGCTGCCCGTGGCCCTCCACCACTACCTGCACCGCCCCGAGAACTCCGACGTGACGGCCCTGGCCGGCCGCTTCAGGCGTCCGCTCCACGCGGCGTTCCTCCGCCACTCGCGCGACGTGATCGCACGGCACGACCTCGAGGAGCGGCGGGTCACGGGCCGGGTGAGCGAGCTCCGGCCGGACCGCGGCCACCTGCGGGTGGCCGGGGAGGGCTTCGCGCTCCGCGGTCGCCGGGTGCTGATCGCCACCGGGTCCAACGCCCCGCGCGTCCCCGCGTGGGCCCGGCGCCTCCGGCGCGACGGGGCTCCCATCGGACACGCCTTCGAACCCGACCCCGCTCCGTTCGTGGACCTGATCGGCTCGGGCATCTCCGCGGTCCAGCGGGCGCTCCTCGTGCGCCGCAGGACCGGCCGGACCGTGCGCCTGTGGATGCGCCGGCCCCTCCTGGTCCGGCCCTTCGACCACGACCAGGCCTGGAGCCGGCACCGGTTCCTGCACTCCTGGGCTCGCCTCGGCGACGCCGAGCGGTGGGACTTCCTCGCGCGAAACCCGCCCAGGGGCAGCGTGCCCGAGGGGCTCGCCGGGCGCTTCGACCGGGCGGTCCGGCGAGGTTGGATCCAGGTCGAGGAGGGGATCCCGCAGGTGGAGCGGTCCGCCGCGGAGGGGCGCCTGCTGCTGCGGGGTCGCAGGCGGACGGTGGAGTCCGAGGGGATCACCCTGGTGACGGGCTTCGAGCCCGAGACCCTGCCCCCCTGGCTCCGGCGCGCGGGGCGGGCGCTGGACCTCCCCGAGCTCGAGGGCCTGCCGAGGCTGGGCGACGACCTCGAGTGGGGCCGCGGCGTCCACGTCTCGGGGCCGCTCGCGCGGCTGCGCCTCGGGCCGGTGTCGGGGCACCTGATCGGCGCCCGCTGGGCCACCTCGATGTTGCCCGGCGTCAGGATGCAGCCGGCCTGAGTTGCGCGCGGGGGCCACGAGCCCGTCCCGGCCCCTGGCGACCCGCTCAGCGCCTCACTGGAAGGTCACCTCGAGCCCGGAGGTGAAGTTCGAGGTCACGGTGGGGTTGGCGTCCCGGTACCAGCCCTGAAAGAAGCGCGTCTGCCCGGCGGTGACGGTGACGAGGCCCGTCGGGGTGGGCGTGCGGGTCAGGTCCAGGGCGAGCGAGAAGACGCCGGAGGGCCCCGAGGACACCACCTGGCCGGGACCGACGTAGCGGCCGATCGAGCCGCCGAGGCAGAGCGTCCCCTGGGAGCTTGGAGGCGTGACCGGGCTCGCGGCGGCCGTCTCGCTGGTGATGAAGAAGCCGAAGGCCATGGGCGGCAGCCCGGTGGCCAGCAGGGTCACGTCGTTGTCCGCCGCGATAGCGCTCCCGTGGGCTAGGAGCTCGCCCGACGCGCCGGTGGAGTTCGGGACGCCGGCGCAGGTGGAGGTCGTGAGCAGCCCCGGCGCCCCGAGGCCGCCCGCGAGGTCGAGGGCCTGGACGAGGATGTCGCCGCTGTCCGAGCGCTCGTCGCTCCACGCGAGCAGCCCGACCCCGGTGCCCGCCACGTCGCGGGCGAGCCTGGACTTGATGCTCGGCGTGGACGCCACGTCGAAGCGCGGCGCCACCACGGCGCCCGCCGGATCGACGCTGGACCCGAAGAGCCGGTCGCTCCCGAAGGTGGGCGCCTCGAGCCAGGTGAACAGCGCGGCGTCCGACGAGACCTGGACCCCGGGGAAGTCGGCCCCGTGGGACCCGACCGCGAGGAGCGGGAGGCCGCCGGCGGGCCAGAGCCGGGCGCCGGTCAGGCTCACCCGCTGCGCCGAGATCCCGGTGAGCGAGGAGTTCGGGACCTGCTCCCTCCAGGTCACCACCAGGTCCCCGGTGGCCTCGTCCGCCGCCACCGCCGGGTTCACGCGCTCGCGGCCGGCCGTGGTCGCGACCGGGAGCCCGTTGGCCTGGAAGCGGGGCGCGCCCGCGCCGTCGAGGCGCTGGACGAAGCTCTGCAGCGACGGGCTCGACGAGTACCAGGTGAACACCGCGTCGCCGCCCGCCACCAGCATGGGCGGGAAGTTGCCGATCTGGAGGGAGCCCGCCCCGAAGACGGTGACCGGGGTGCTGCCCCACAGGGGTGCGCCGGCGGGGTCGAGGCGCTGGGCGACCAGGTGGCGGGGAGAGATGAAGCCGCCGGTCTGGTGGACGATGGACACGACCACGTCCTCGCCCAGCCGCTCCAGGTCCGCGAGGCCGTAGTTCCCCGCACCAGGGGTCATGAACACGCCGCTGCCCCAGGTCGGCTGGCCGCCGGCGGAGAGCGCCTGCAGCCTCACGCTCGAGTTCTCGATCCACGCGACGACCACGTGCCCGGCCGTGGACCGGGCGCTCTCCACGACCTTGGGCGCCGCGACGAACGCGCCGCCGGAGGTGAGGGTCACGCCTGCGCTCCCCCACGGGAACGCGCCGGCCCCATCCACCCGCGCCGCCGTGATCTGCACCGACCCGGAGCGGTCGTCACGGAACGCCAGTAGGGCGTCGCCGTTCTCCGCCACGCTCAGGCCGTAGTCCTGGGTCGAGGAGAAGCTCCGGTCGGCGACCAGCAGCCCGCCGGCGCCGAACGCCTCCCGCCCCGCGGCGTCGAGCTTCTGCAGCCGCACGTCCCATCCGGTGCCGATGCCGTCCAGCCAGCTTACCCAGAACCCGCCGTCGGGGGTCGCGGCGAGCTTCGGCTGGTTCTGGTCCGACGGCGCGCTGGAGACGACCTGGTTGACCGCGGGGTCCGCCCCCCACTGGGCCGGCGCCGCGCCCAGGACGCTCCCGTGGGAGAGCGCGCTCAGCGCAGCGATGAGGAGGAGAGGTCGGGGATGGGGCACGGTGTCGTGAGGGCTACGGTGTCGTGGGGGCTGAGGAAGCGATGGTCCACGAGCAGTTTCCGGCACGACCCGCTCCCGCGCCAGATCCGTGGACGTCGCGCCGCTGGAGATTGTCGTCCTGGGAATCCTCACTCGACGACGCCCTTGCGTGCCCCCGCGCCCGACCGTCCACTCCGCCCCTCCAGCGGCCCCGGCCCGTTTGCATGGCAGGCACTCCTGTGCCAACCTCGCGCGTCCTGGGTCGGGCTCCTGTCACGCACCTGCGCCCGCTGCCCGCGCCCTCCTGGCTCGACCGGCCGCTCGAAGGTCCCGCCCGCCTCTCGTCCGTCCCACGGGCCCGGACTCGATTCGCGCTCCATCCCCGCCAGGAACCGGCCTGTCCACCCGACGCTGCCCGATGGCCTCGGAGCCTGGCAACTCCAGGCGACCGCGGAGGCCGTCGCCCCGAGTCCCTCTCGCCCACCACACCATGACCGCCCCGTCCCACGGCCCGCTCCGATCCCTCTGCTCCCCCATCTGCCACGGCCTGCTCGCGATCGGGATGATCTCCTGCACGGGGCCGGGGGCGAGCCGTCCGCCCGAGACGCCCACCGCCGCCTGGTCCGACCTCTCCCTCGACAGGTACCGGTCCATGGCGAAGGAGTCGTTCGGGAAGGTCGTGCAAGAGAACGCGACCACGCTCCACATGCTGAACGACGAGGGGGCCGACCCGTGGCGGGACGACCTCCGCTTGTTCCGCTTGTGCGGAGCGCTGACCTCCGAGGACCTCGATCGCCTCCTGGCGTCCCTTCGAACCGAGGTCAGCCTGGAGCTCACTTCACTCGGAGCGGAACTGGGCGAGGTCGAGGATCGACCGCTCATGCTCCCCATGAGCGCGCTGCTGGACACCATCGCGCTCTCCTTCGGCAGGGACTACCGCTGGTACCAGCACAGCTTGAGGGGGTTCCGCCTGCCCTACAGACAGGCTGGCAACGCGGGAGCCGTCGACGTGATCGCGATGCAATTCCTCAATCTCTTCGAGGAGGATGAGGAGCACTGGGCCCTGGGGTTCACGATCCACGAACCGATCGCTCGCTGAGACCGTACGCGCCCGATCTCCTCGGGCGAGCAGGGGTCGCAGGTCGGTGATCGTCATGGGTGCGTCGCGGATCGAGAAGACGCTGCGTGAGAGCCTCGTTCCCGGCCGCGTCCGGAGGGCTCCTAACGCCTGCGCGGGCCGCATGGGGCACCCTTCATCGGGTGGCCACCGGACTCCGAACCCGTCGGTGTCGCGGGCCATCTCGAAACGAACACCGCCATGCGCCTCCGAGCCTGCCAACTCGCCCCTCTGGTCGTCCTGTTCGCCCTCTGCGCCGCCGCCGAGGCCCGAAGCGTGAGCGGAGACCTGCTCCCCTGGCGCGCCCACTCGCGCGGCGACGTCGCGGGTACGACCCTCTACTCCCAGGATCCGGGGGCGATTCTCAAGCTGCGATCCCTGGACGCCTTCGCCCCGCAGATCCGGCTGCCGAACGGCGAGGTGGAGACCCTCCGGCTCGACCGCGTCCCCTTCCGGCCCGAGCACTTCGGCGTTCACGTGAACGGCGAGTACCGCGGCGCCGCCGACGCCCCGGACCTGACCCTGTGGGAGGGCCACGTCGAGGGCGAGAGCGGCCCGTCCGACGTCCGCCTCTCCTTCTCCAGGCACGGCAGCTACGGGTGGATCCAGACCGCGGACGAGCTCTGGCACGTCTCGTCCTACGCCCCGGAGGGCGGCAGCTGGGACCTCGCCGACGTCCGAGTCTTCTCCGAGGCGCAGGAGTCGCGGCTCCGGGCCGCCGAGCGGCGGGCGACCCTGCCGGACCCCGGCGATTGGTGCCAGTCCGACGTCGTCAGCGCCGCGATGCCCCCGAGCCCCACGCCCGCTCCCCCCGCGACCACGCTGAGCGCCAGCGGCACCTGCACGACCGTGTACGAGTGCGCCGTGGACATCGAGACGGACTGGCAGCTCTACGACGGCGTCTTCTCCCAGGACCTGACCGCCACGCAGGTCTACATGTTCTGCCTCCTCAGCGCGGTCAGCAACCGCTTCGAGGACGAGGCCTGCACGGTCCTGACCTTCCCGTACATCAACTTCTGGACCGTCTCCTCCGACGGCTGGTCGACGCCGGACGTGCTGGGCTCCACCATCGACATGCTCTACGAGCTGCAGACCGAGTGGGCCGACGCCTCCCTCTGCTCCTTCCTCTCCCCCTCGCCCCTCGGCAACCGCCCCTCGGGGGCCACCGGCCGCCTCGCGCACTTCGTCAGTGGCGCCGCCCTCGGCGGGGGCGTCGCGTACCGCGGGGTCCTGTCCCCCTCCGCCCTCTGCTACCAGTACGGCGTGAGCGCGAACATCGACGGCGGCGTCACCGGCTTCCCCGGTCCGCCCACGGGGTCCGGCTCCATGAACTGGGACTTCTACGTCATCGCGCACGAGCTCGGCCACAACTTCAACGCCTGCCACACCCACCAGACCTGCAACGGCGGGACGCCCATCGACTGCTGCTACACGGGCTCGTGCTGCAGCGGCAGCGGCTCGGGCTGCTCGTCCCAGTCCTGCATCTCCACGGGCACCGTGATGAGCTACTGCCACCTCTGCCCGGGGGGCCTGAACAACATCACCACCTTCTTCCACCCCGAGATCAAGGACGACATGCAGGCCCACGCGGCGGCCTACCTCCCGACCTACACGAACGTCGGGACGACGATCTGCCTCGGCGTCGAGAACTCCACGGGGGCCGGCGCCCTGCTCCTGGGCACCGGGAGCGCGAGCATCGGCAACAACGACCTGATGCTGACCTGCTCCAACCTCCCCACCAGCGGCACCGGCACGACGGCGATGATCGTGAACTCCACCGGCCCGGCGGGCGTCGTGGTCAACCCCGCGGCGGGCGGCGTGGCGAGCGACGGCATGCTCTGCATCGGCACCGCCACGAACGGCGCGTCCTTCGGGCGCCACATCAACGACGTCTACACGGGTACCGCCGGCACCTTCACCCGGGCCGTGGACGCCACCGACCTCCCCCATCCGCCGGCGCCCCCCTACTCCGTCACCATCGCGGCCGGCGAGACCTGGTACTTCCAGGTGTGGTACCGCGACTCCGGCCCCGCCGGCCGCAGCAACTTCTCCTCCGCCATCTCGGTCACGTTCGGCCCCTGAGCCCCGGTCCGGAGCCCCCACCCCCCGTGCGCTCCGAATCAAGGGTTGGGCTCGCCGGCCGGGGCGGAAGCCCGCTGGCGCCCCCCGCCCACGCCGGCTTTCCGGGTGGACTCGGAATCGACGCTCCCTCCGCTCGAGGGGAGTGCATCCTGCTGGCTGGCGTCGGGGACGAGCGCGACCCCTCCCCGCGACGCCCTGCTCGCGGTACGCCTCGCACCCGGCGATCGACCATGGAATCCCCCCGGACCCTGCTCCTCCTCCCGCTCCTCCTCTCCAGCTGCGCCGTGGTCACCTCCTCCGGGCGCTGGGCGCCCGTCGAGCTCGAACGGCCCGATGGGATGGAGCTGTCGGTCT
>JASFWR010000142.1:0-8617 GCA_050049155.1 Planctomycetota bacterium
CGCGCGGTCGAGGAAGGACCCGACGAGCTCCATGCCCAGCTCGCGCCCCTCGGCGTCGTCGAAGAGCGGCGCGAGGATGCTCACGTCGAGGACGTCCCCCGCGGCGCTGAAGTCAGGCGCTGCGGACGGAGCGGGGAGCGCGCCTCGAACGGCGTCGCCCTCCCCCTCCGCCAGCTCGACGGCGCGCGGGATGTCCTCGAGCCCCCCTTCGGGCTCCCCCTCGAGCCACTCGGCGGCCTCCGCGGGGAGCGGCGGCGCGGGGTCCCCGGCGGCGCCCGCCTCGTGGGTGAGGTCGTCACTGGCGGCGTCCGCGCTCGTCGCGGGCGCAGGGTCCAGGCTCTCGACCGGGGTCCCGGCCTCGCCGAAGATCTCGGTCACCGTCAGCGGACGGGTGGCATCCGTGGGCGGGGCGAACGCCGGCGAGTCGTCGTCCGGGTCGTCGTCGTTGGCGCGCATGCGGGTGGACGCCAGGAGCCAGCGCTCCAGCCACTCGATCATCTCCTTCGGCTGGAAGGGCTTGCCGATGGTGTCGTCCATCCCCACCTCCAGGCACCGGTCGCGGTCCCCCTCGAGGATGCTCGCCGTCATGGCGAGGATGGGCGTGCGGCGCCGATCCATGCGCTCGATGGCGCGGATCCTGCGGGTCGCCTCGTAGCCGTCCATCTCCGGCATCTGGCAGTCCATCAGGATCGCGTCGTAGCGCACGCGGGTCGCGGCCTCGACCGCGAACATCCCGTTGGAGGCCACGTCGACGTTGTAGCCCCGGCGGCCCAGGAGGAACTGGACGAGCTGCTGGTTGGCCTGGTTGTCCTCCACCAGGAGGATCCGAACCCGCCGGCGGATGTCCGTCGTCAGCAGGCTGGGCGCGTCCCCGGTGGCCGCCTCCTCGCCCTCGGTCCGCTCTCGCCCGAGCGCGGACTCCACGAGGTCCAGCAGCCCCGCCGAGGACAGGGGGCGCGGAGCGGACGCGCTCGCGGCCCGGAACGCCGGGTGCAGCTCCTTCGCGGCGCTCGCGGGGAAGGTGAGCAGCCCCACGCCCGCCTCCACCTTTCGGCCGCCCCGCCGCACCGCGTCGAACAGGGCCTCGCTGCCGGCGACCTGCGGGTCGATCAGGACCACGTCGTGGCTCTCCTGGAGCAGCAGCTCGAACGCGCTGTACGCGCTCTGCTGCACCGAGACCTCCGCCCCGAAGCCCCGGAGCGTCTGCTGCATGAGGCCCGCGCCGGCGAGAGCGCCGTCCACGAGCATGACCGTGACGCCGTCGAGGGGCCGGTCCCCGGCGTCGCCCTGCCCGGCGGTGGCGTCCTCGGCGACCTGCAGGGGCAGGGCCAGGCGGAAGGTCGACCCCTGACCGCGGCGGCTCTCGAGCTGCACCTCCCCGCCCGCCGCGCGTGCGATGCGCGCGACCAGGGCCAGCCCGAGGCCGACCCCGCCGTGCTGACGGGTGTCCGACTTGTCGAGCTGCTCGAACGCCTGGAACAGGCGGGCGCGCTCGCGATCGTCGATGCCGAGGCCGGTGTCCCTCACCGTGAACACGGTGAAGGCGTGCCCGGACTCGTCGACCGAGGGGCCAACCTCCAGCGTGACCTCGCCGCTGTCGGTGAACTTGATCGCGTTGTCCACGAGCCGCATGAGGGCCTGGCGGACGCGCCGGACGTCGCCCAGGTGGCGCGACGGGAGCGCGGGGTCCACGTAGCCCGTGACGTAGAGCCCCTTGGCCGCGGCGGCGGGAGCGGAGAGCTCGGTGACCTCGTGCAGCAGCGCCCCCGCGTCGAAGGGCTCCGACTCCAGCTCGATGGAGCGCGAGTCGAACTTGGTCAGGTCCATGATGTCCTCGACCAGGGACAGGAGCGCCTCCGAGGCTCTCAGGGCGCGCTCACCGAGGGTCCGCTGCTCGGCGTCCAGGTCGGTCTCGAGCAGGAGGTTGGTGGTCCCGATCATCGAGTGGAGCGGCGTCCGGATCTCGTGGCTGGTGTTGGCCACGAACGTCTCCTTCGCGGCGAAGACACCGCGGCTCTCCTTCATGGCGCCGGCGAGTCGCGACTCCAGCGCGGCGTGGTCCTGCTGCAGGCGCACCATCTGGCCCCGCGCGGCCCGGACGCTGGCGTCACGCTCCGTGGAGAGCTCCCGCATCAGCCTCGCGTCCTCGCGCAGGCGCTCGCCCACGAGCGCCACCTCCGCAGGCCCGCCGCTGGTCTCGGGCACCAGCCCACCGGCGGCGGCGTCCGCGAGCCGTGAGAGCGGCCGCAGCAGCAGGCGAGAGACGGCGGGGAGGAGGAAGACCAGGAAGAGCGCGGTCAGCCCCACGATCCGGCCGGCGAGCCCGATGAGGTCTCGCATCCGCCGCTCGACGGCGGGATAGCCGGCCTCCAGGAACAGCGTGCCCACGATCTGCGGCTGGCCCGCCGCCTCGAAGCGCCGCTTGACCACGAGCCGGTCGGCGTCGAGCTGCCGCTGCGGGCCCTCGAAGTCCACGCCGCCAGCGACCTCGGCTCCCTCCGACGCCACGCCCTCCAGGGTCCACGCCTGCTCCACGCCGGGGAGCTCGAGGGCCACCCGCCGGACACCGCCGACCTCGGCGAGCTGCCGCAGGGACCCGCGGACCCGGTGGGCCACGAGCTCGTCCCCCATGGCGGCCCCGACGAGGTCGGCCGAGATGCCCTGGGCGGCCTGGTCCAGCAGGGCGCCGAAGTGAGCGGCGTCCGCTCGCCGGAGCGCGCTCCGCTCGCTGAGCACCAGGGCGGAGATCGAGGCCACGACGCTGATGATGACCACGGCGAACATGGCCAGGGAGAGCGTCGCCGCCATGGGCACGGCCCTCGGCGGCCGCGGCGCCTCGTCAGCGGCGGGCTCAACCGCCGGGCCGTTCTCCGGCTGCGTCGTCTCGACGGCGTGCACGGAGGCCGCCTCCTGCTCCCCGGTGAGGGGGTCGCTGGAGGGGCGAGGCTGCGGCGCTCGAGCGGCCGGATCGAGGGGCTGGGAGGACATCGGGTGGGCGCGCCGGGTGCACCGACACGTTCCACCTACTTCGACCCCGGGAGCCGTCTCGACTTGAGCCGCTTCAGCGGCTTCCTGGGCCCTGCTCCAACCCGAGCCACGCGCCCGCCGCCGCGTCCGCGGCCTCGAAGCGCGCGTCGGGGCCGACCTTCCGCTTCACGAGGCCCAGAGCGCCCGGGCTCATGCGGACGCGCATGCGGATCGCGCCGTCCTCGGAGACCTCCTCCTCGAGCACGGCGCCCGCGCCGCGGACCACCGCGACGGTGCGGCCGTCCCCCGGCGGCGCCGTGATGTCCACCAGCCCCGAGCGGTCGTCGAGCCGGCGACGCACCAGGTCGGTGAGGTCGTCCACCCCCTCGCCGGAGTGCGCGCTGGCGTGCACCACCTCGATCCCCTGGTCCCGCAGCTCGCCGTCGAGGAGCGCGAGGCCGAGACGGTCCCCCACCCGATCGACCTTGTTGAGCACGACGATGTCCGACGCGAGGTGGCTGGACACGTCCGCCAGCACCTCGTCCACCGCGTCCATCTGGTGGCGCGCGTCCGGGTTGGACGCGTCCACCACGTGCAGGATGAGGTCCGCGTGCAGGGTCTCCTCGAGGGTGGCGTGGAACGAGGCCACGAGGTGGTGCGGCAGCCGCTGGAGGAAGCCGACCGTGTCCGAGAGCAGCACCGTCCGACGGTCCGGCAGCACCCACCGCCGTGTGCGCGTGTCCAGGGTGGCGAAGGGCATGTCGGCCGCGAACTCCGACGCCCCGGTCAGGCGGTTGAGCAGGGTCGACTTGCCGGCGTTCGTGTAGCCCACGAGCCCGACCACGAACTGGCTGTCCCGCGCGCTCACCTCGCGCTGCTTGCGCCGCTCGATGACCCCGAGCTCGCGCTTGAGGTCGGTGATCCGCCGGTTGAGCAGCCGCCGGTCGGTCTCCAGCTGGGTCTCACCCGGGCCGCGCGTCCCGATCGCCCCCTCCATGCGCTCGAGGTGGGTCCACATGCGCCGCAGCCGCGGCAGGAGGTAGATGTTCTGGGCGAGCTCCACCTGGAGGCGGGCCTGCTGGGTCTGGGCGCGCCGGGAGAAGATGTCGAGGATGAGCTCGGACCGGTCGATGACGCGGCGCCCCCAGGCCTTCTCCAGGTTCCGCCCCTGGGCGGGCGTCAGGTCGTTGTCCACGACGATGCCGTCCGCCTCCAGGCGCTTCGCCTCGTCGCCGATCTCCTCGACCTTCCCCTTGCCGAAGAGCGTGGCGGGGTGCGGACGGCTGCGGGCCTGGGTGAAGCCGTCCCCCACGACCTCCGCCTCGGCCGCCTCCACGAGCGCCTTCAGCTCGGAGAGCGGACCGTCGCTCTCCGGGGGCTGACCCGGGAGGAGGACGCCGCAGGGGAAGAGGCGCTCCTTGACGCGGTCGGTGCTGTAGCCCTCGCCGCCCATCAGGTGGTGTACCTCAAGGCGCAGGGACGCCCTCGACCGACCGGACGGGCGTACGGCGAAGCTCGACGGAGCGGATGATGTCCACCAGCCGCTCCGGAGCCTGCTCCACGTGCACCCGCCAGCGGGCGTCGTCGCGCTCGGGGTGGTCGCTGCGGAAGTGGGTGCCGCGGGACTCCTCCCGGTGGCACGCCCCGAGGGTCGCGAGGCGGGCGACGGTCAGCATGTTCACCAGCTCGATCGAGCGCTCGTCGTCGAGGCGCAGCGAGCGGACGGCGCGGGCCCAGAAGTCGAAGGTCTCGAGGGCGCCCTCCATGCCCTCGGCGCTCCGCTCGACGCCCATCTGGCGCCACATGAGCGACTTCAGGGAGTACGTCAGGTCCGCGATGTTCACCTGGACCCCGGAGGGCGCGTCCTCGCGGATCCGCTCCGAGGCGCTCTGGATCTCCGGGCGCCCGACCGCCTCCGCCGCGACCGCCGCGCAGCGCCCGACGGTCTCGCCGAGGACCATGCCCTCGAGCAGGGAGTTGGACCCCATGCGGTTGGCGCCGTGGAGCCCGGTGCTGGCGCACTCCCCCACGGCCCAGAGGCCGGGGACCGAGGTCTGGCCGGTCCCGTCCACCGCGAGCCCGCCGATCATGTAGTGGGCCCCGGGGCGCACGGGGATCGGGTCCCTGGCGATGTCGATCCCGAAGAAGCGGCAGATGCGGCTGATGCTCGGGAAGGCCTCGTGGGGGTCACGGTCCACGCCCGTCAGGTCGAGGCCCACGCTGGTGGCGCCGGTCTCCGCCATGCGGCGCGAGACGGCGCGGCTGACGGTGTCCCGCGGCGCGAGCTCCGCGTCGGGGTGGACCTCCGTCATGAAGCGGACGCCGTCCTTGTCCCGCAGGACCCCGCCGGCGCCGCGGACGATCTCGGAGATCAGGACCCGCGCCGCGCCCGCGATGTAGAGGCACGTGGGGTGGAACTGGACGAACTCCATGTCCCGGACGACGGCGCCGGCCCGGAAGCCCATGGCCACGCCGTCCCCGGTCGCGATGGTCGGGTTGGTGGTCTCGCGGTAGATCTGGCCGCCGCCGCCGGTGGCGAGCACCACCTGGGACGCGCCGTACGCCGTGAGCTCCCCGCGGTGGTTGCGGCAGAGGACGCCCACGGTGCGCCCCGCCTCGTCGCTGAGGACGTCCACGCCGAACATCTCCTCGAAGACGTCGATGCCGGGCTCGGCCTGGACGACCTCCCCGAGGGTGCCCTGGATCTCGCGCCCGGTGGAGTCGCCGCGGGCGTGGAGGATCCGCGGGTGGCTGTGGCCGCCCTCCATCGAGAGGTCCGGCGCGCCGTCCCCCTTGCGGTCGAAGCTGGCGCCGAGGGACTCGAGCCGGGCGATGGAGCTCGGGCCCCCCTCGATCACCCGGCGCGCCACGTCCTCGTCCACGAGGCCGCAGCCCACCGCGACGGTGTCCGCGACGTGGGACTGGAAGGAGTCGTCGGCGCCGAGGACCGCCGCCACGCCGCCCCTGGCCCATGCGGTGTTCGTCACGTCGAGGCGGTCCTTGGCCAGCACCGCCACGGAGGCCCCCGCCCGGGCCGCGGCCAGGGCGGTCACGCAGCCGGCCACGCCGGTTCCCAGCACGACGACGTCGTACCGGTACTGGGGCACCTGCCGTAGGGAGAACGGGACCAGGTAGCGGTCGAGGTCGAGGCGGCGGAGCTGTTCCAAGGGGGCGGTGGGGCCGGGAGCGGCCCTTCGTGCAGCGCGAGCGGCGGAACATTCTAGGACCGGGGGCCGGCCGGTTGGGCCCTCCGCGGCCACGGATGATCCGCTGTCGCGGTGAGGTTCGGGCCCCGGGGGACGCCGAAGCCCACCCGAACGGACGCCCGCCCCAGCCCATAGGGCCGAAACCGCCGCCCTAACCGATGCCTAACCCCATGTCCCGACTGCCGTTAGGGATCCGTACGCCAAAAGACCGAGGTTCGGTACCCGTTCGGGTCCGGGCGACGCTACGTTAGGCACCCGTTCGGAAAGGGCCCCTCCCTCCGGCCCGCTCCCAACCAGCACATCACCATGACCCGCCTCCTCCGCTCTCCGTTCCCCGTGGCCCCCTCGGCCCCCGCCATCCTCCAGCACGACCTGTTCGGCGGCCCCCCCGAGGCGGTCGACGCCCCCGGCGACGCGACCCCGTCCACCCCGGCCATGCGCCGCTGGTGCGAGATCGGCGGGCCCGAGTCGGCGACGGTCCGGGAGCTCGGCCTCGAGTCGCTCCACGCGGTGGAGGGCGAGCGGGCCGACCCCCGCCACGGGTCGAAGCCCGGCACCCTCGCGCGGCCGCGGCACTCCAGCGGGAGCGCGCGCGTCGCGAGCTCCACCGACCGGGAGCTCGCGCTGCTCGAGCGGAGCCTGCGGACCCGCGCCCCGAGGGTGAACGCCGAGGTGGCGCTCGAGGGCCCCTCCACCAACGACACACCCGACGCGCCGTCGTGCGGACGCGCAGCGGGCCACGCGGCCTCCTCCGGCAGGTCCTCCAGGGACCGGAGCGCTCGCTCCACCGCCAGGAAGCGGCCGATCATCATCCGGCGTCGGCGGGTCCAGGCCCGATCCGTCGAGCAGGCTCCCACCGACGTGCGGAACGTGGGCGCCCGGATGGTCGAGGTCTCGGGTCGGTCGGCATCGACGGCCCTCCCGATGACCTCCCCCACCCAGGCGCAGCCTGAGTGGAGCTGCGCAACGGCCTGGTTGCGCTCCGCAGAGGCCTCGGGGGAGGGCTCGATGCAGCAGGTGACCGCCGCCGCGTCGTACATGTTCGTCGCGGTGATGCTCGCCTTCACGTTCGTCATCTGACCCTCCTCCGTCGTCTCCATTTCCACACCCCCACCCCGGCTCTCCCGTGCCCACCCACCCCTCGCCCACCCGACGCCGCCTCCGTGCGGACTCCGAGGGCGCCATGGCGTGGTGTCGCCGGATCCGCGTGGGGGCGCCGCGCTCCGGTGGCACACCACCGGACCCAGTCCCTCGAAGTTCATCCCATCTCGCGCTGCACCACCCTCCTCAGCAGCCGAGGTGACTCCCTCGGGAGCTGCTCACGGTCCCTCCGTGGGTAGCTCCCATCTGTGCGTCCACGACCGTCCCCCTTCCCGAGCGCCGCTCCGGCCCCTCGGCCCCGGCACCGCCCCCTCCGAGCCATGAGCACCCTCCCCCTCACACGCCGACAGCAAGACATCCTCCAGTTCCTCCGTGGCTACGTGGAGGAGCACGGGATCAGCCCGACCCTCGAGGAGATCGCGGCCCACTTCGGCGTGAACAAGGTCACGGTCTTCGGGCACGTGGCGGAGATGGAGCGGAAGGGGGTCCTCCGCCGACGCGCCAAGGGCGTCAGCCGGAGCCTCGAGCTCGTGGACCAGGACGAGGAGGAGGCGAACGGCGTCTCCCTCCCGGTCCTGGGCAAGATCGCGGCCGGTGCACCGATCGAGACGATCGAGGAGCCCGAGCGCCTCGACTTCGCCGACCTGGTGCCGGACGGCAAGGAGGTCTATGCGCTCGAGGTGCAGGGTGAGTCCATGATCGAGGACGCCATCGCCAACGGCGACATCGTCCTGGTCGAGCGGCGGCAGACGGCGAGGGAGGGCGAGACCGTGGTGGCGGTCCTCCCGGAGGGCGACGCGACCCTCAAGCGCTTCTACCGCGAGGGGAAGAAGATCCGGCTCCAGCCGGCGAACTCGACCATGAGCCCGATCATCGTGGACGAGGTCGAGATTCGGGGTGTGGTGATCGGCGTCGTCCGGAAGTACTGAGCGACCAGGGCCGCGGGCCGCCGAAGCACGGGGAGCGGTCCGCGGCAGAGAGCAGCGTGGGGCCTGATCGGCGGGGGTGCTGATCGGCGGAGGTGCGGATCGGCTGAGGTGCGGATCTGCGGGTGGCCTCCTCGGCGGCGATCGAGGTCGCCTGAGGCGCCGACGGACGAGCCCCAGGGGCCGTGCTCGCGGGGCCCGCTCCATGGGCTCCGGAGCGGACACCTTTCCACGGGCTGGCCGCGGGTCACGGCTCGAGGCGAGGTCGCGTCGGGGTGCAGCCCGGGGATACGGGTATTCGGCCGTCGGGCGCGGTAGCCTCTGGGACCGGTCGACCCGCGCGGCCTCCCCGTCCGGCGCCCCCGCCCCCACGCCCTTGCCTTCCCCCGCTGCTCCTGATTCGCCCGACCCCGCCGC
>JASFWR010000143.1:0-8603 GCA_050049155.1 Planctomycetota bacterium
GCCTCGCGGCGCGCGCCTCGGTTGGCGCCCAGGGCGCCGAGGGCCGCGCACGCGCCGTAGCGGACCTCCATGCGCCGGGCGCGAAGCATCTTCCGGTAGCGCTCCACCGGCGCCTCCTCGACGGCCGCCAGCGCCGCGGCGGCCCTGGCGCGGACCGCCGGCGACCAGCTCTCCAGGTCAGCGAGCAGCTCCCGGGTCCGCCTGGCCTGGTAGTGGTCGGACCCCTGGCTCCAGCAGTCGAAGCCGCGGCCCGCCTCGATGGTGGCGGCCAGGGCGTCGCCCGTGAGGGTGTCCCGGCGCTGGGTCCCGCGGCCCGTCATGAAGAGCCTCTTCCGGTCGAAGGTGGCGGCGAGCACGAAGGCCCCCGTGCAGTCCCACTTCCCGTACTTGTGCTCCCCGCCCTCCATCCCGGCGCCGCCCTGGTACGGGAAGCTCCCGTCGTGGGCGCGGGCGAGGTCGTAGTACCAGCGCTGCTCGGCGAGGAACGCGGTCACGGCCTGCTCCCCCGCGCGCCGCACGCCGGGCGGACCCCACAGGAACGAGAAGTAGTTCCCGGTGTGCCCGCGCTCTCGCTCGTCGTAGGACGCGGTGGCCATGCGCGCGAAGAACTGGGCCTCCTCCTCCATGCCCTGCACGTCGAAGATCACGGCCGCCAGGGAGTTCTTCCCGTTGTCGTCGTGGCTGTCCCAGCCGGGCCGGTGGTCGCCGTAGGGGATGGCGCCCTTGCCCACGTAGAAGGTTGCGAAGCGGTTGGCCTTCTCCACGGCGGCGCGGATCTCGGGGTCCTTGACCCCGCACTCCTCGGCCAGGACGAGGGCCAGGTGGCAGACGAGGCCCGCCTGGTTCAGGGCGCCGTAGCCGCCGAGGGAGCCGTGGAGCTCGCCGCCGTTGAGGTCGGGCCAGGCCATGCCGTGGCCCCAGGTGCCCACGCGGCTCTGCCCCCGGGCGATCGTCCCCGCGTACTCGGCGATGGCCGGCAGGACGTGGCGGTCCCGGGTGGCCAGGTGGTACTCGCAGAGGAAGAGCGCGCGGTAGCCCCACTCCCAGGCCATGAGGCCCGACGTGCGCCCCTCGAGGGTGAGCTGGGTGTCCGGGCGGCCCACGTCGTGGGCGAGGCGGCGGACCGCGTCCTCGTACCGCCGCTCCCCCGTGGCGAGGAGCGCGAGGGCGTTGACCATGCCGTCGATCCCGCCCTTCATGTGGCCGGCGATGTGCTCGCAGGCGGCGTCCAGGATGCGCTCGGTCTTGGGGCAGTCGAAGGGGGCGGTCTCGGCGTAGTCCCCGAGGACCGGTAGCCGGAGGCGCACGGACTCCACCTCGCCGTCCCGCCAGCGCGTGAGGGTCAGCCGTCCCTTGCCCTTGCGGGTCTCCGCCGCGGTGATCGCGTTCCCGAGCAGCACCCGCGGGTCGCCGTCGAAGCGTTCGCCGTCCAGGCCGAGCAGCACGTCGCCGGGCCGCAGCTCCCCGTCGGCGGGCGAGCCCTTGGCGACCTCCGTGATGAGGACCTGTCGGGCGTCGGAGGTCTCCAGCTTCCAGCCCCACATCCAGCCCCTGGCGCCCGTGGGCCCGAGGTTCCAGTCGTGCTTGCCGTCCGTCTCGCCGCCCGCGGTGAGGTCCGGGACCGCCGGCTTCTGGCGCTGCGCCGCGGCGGCGGGGGTCCCGAGTACGAGGATCCCGAGGAGCAGGAACGCGAGGGGAACGCGCATCGGGCCGCGCGGGGATGCCTGCAGGGGGCGCGGACGGCGGAGGAGCGGGATCGACGGCATGGGCGCTGGGCTCGCGGTGGGGGCTCGCGGCAGGGTCACGGGGCAGCGCCCTCAGCCTACGACGCCGACCCCGATCACGGGTGCTGGCGCTTCGAGGCGACGTGGCAGCCGCCGGGTCAGCGGCCGGACGGGTCCCGATCGAGGAGGAGGTCCAGGAAGCGCGAGCGCTGGCTCGGGTCCACCCGGTTGAAGGTCCGGTAGGCCGCGTGCTGGCCCGGCGCCAGCCCTTCGAAGTCCACGCCCCAGAGCGGGGCGACGGAGTCCGGCACCGCGGCGTAGCGGAAGTCGCTCACCACGCCGGGGAAGCGGGTGTCCTCGATGAGGAAGCCGTCGCTGAAGAAGCGGAAGCGCTCGAGGTCCTCGCGCTGGACCTCGTCGAGCTCGTACCGGCGGACGAAGGACTCGGTCTCGAGGGCAGGGTGGGACCCGCCCTCGCGGACGGCGCCCGTCCCGAACCAGGGGACGCGCACGGCGTCCACCACGTACCGGCCCCCCTCCCTGTAGAAGGCGCGGTAGAGGACGCAGTTCCCGATGGACGGGCGGACCTCGAAGGAGGAGGGCGTGTGCCCGCGGGCCTCGATGGCGTTCTCGTAGGCGGCCCTGGCCCGGGCGAGCTGGAGGCTGCAGATCAGCAGGTAGGCGAGGGCCGCGAGGAGCCAGCGGCGGGCGGGGCCGGGCCGCGCCCGTCGGCAGGCCCTCCAGACGCCCACGAGGAGGAGCCCCGTGAAGACCGGGTCGACGATGGAGATGACGTTCCAGGAGACCCGCCCGCCGTCCAGGGGCCAGAGGAGGTGCGTCCCGTAGCTCGTGCAGGCGTCGAGGGGGCCGTGGGTCGCCCAGCCCACGGCGGCCGGGAGCAGGAGCGAGCCGTAGGTCCAGCGCCCCCGGGCCAGGAGCCAGGCGACGGCGGCGGCGAGGAGCCCGCCGATGGGGACGAAGAGGAGGGCGTGGGTGAAGTGCCGGTGGTACTCGAGGAAGAGCAGCGGGTCCTCGCTCGAGCGGATGAGGACGTCCGCGTCGGGCAGCAGGCCCCCGAGTCCGCCGGCCAGCGCCGCCCGTCGCGCGTGCTCCGGGCGGCACACGGCCAGCCCGGCCGCGGCGCCGAGGGCCACCTGGGTGACGGGGTCCATGGGCGGAGTGTACGGCGCACAACGGCGGGGGACCCGCGTGCATAGGGCAGTACAAGAGGCAGCCCCGGCCGTCGATGGGACGGCCGGGGCTGGTCTCGGGAGGCGGGCGCGCTCGTCGGCCGGGTCACCCCGGCGGGAGGGCGCCGCTGCCCTGGCGGCTCACTGGAAGTCGATCGTGAGGCCGTCGGTGAAGTTGGAGGTGGCCGAGCCGCCGATGGCGTCGCGGTACCAGCACTGGAAGTTCCAGGTGTCTCCGGCGGCCACCGAGACGAAGCCGGTGGGCTGGGGGATCTGGGTGAGGTCCAGGGTCAGCGAGACCTCGCCGGCCGCGCCGGCGTTCTGGATCTGGCCCGGGCCCACGTAGCGACCGATGGAGCCCGCGAGGCACAGGTTGCCCTGGCTGCCGCCGGGGTTCGGCGTGAAGCCGCTGCTTTGGCTGGCGAGGAAGAACCCGAAGGAGTTGGCCGGGAGGTCCGTGGCGCCCAGGGTCAGGTTGAGGTCCGACGCGAAGGACGAGCCCTGCCCGTTGATGGCGCCGAAGGCCCCGGTGGAGTTGGCGTTGGCCGTGCAGTACGACGTGCCGACGGAGCCGTCGAGGGCGAAGATGTGCACGTTCCGGTTCGCGAAGTCGAGGATCGCGAGGGTCCGGGAGGCCGCGTCCCAGCTGAAGTCGTAGAGCCCGACGCCGGTGTTGGGGCTGAAGTTGCCCCAGTCCACGGTGACGGGGATGCCGTCCGGGGTCATGACGTTCACGACGGTGAAGAAGTCCTGGCCGCCGCTCGAGAGCACCCGGTCGTTCCAGATCACGTAGTCCGTGAACGCGCCGCCGAGGTAGCTGACGTTCTGGCCGGAGGTGAAGTTGGCGTCGATGGGCTGGTCGAAGAGGATCGCGGAGTTGGTGCAGGCGTTGTCGCCGCTGCGCTCCCACTTGATGACGTTGTTGCCCTCGCGGAGGTAGATGTCACCGCTCTGGTCATCGAAGTCCATGTCGCGCCAGAAGGTGCCCTCGGGCGTGAGGATGATCATCCCGTTCCCGCTGGACCAGATGTCCGAACCATCCGCCACGTTCTGCAGGGCGCGGCGACCCGAGCCGAAGGTGGTCCAGGCCACGCCGGTGCCGAGCGCCGGGTCACCGCCGGGGAAGCCCGGGTCGAAGGCGACGCCGCTGCCGCCGCGTCCGGTCTTCGCCCAGAGCAGGTTGCCGTCGAGGTCGTGCAGCGCGATCCCCTGGGGGCTGGCCGTGCCGTCGTCGAAGGAGGCGGCGAGGCCATCTGACGTGATGTCAAGCCCGATGTAGCCGCGCAGGTTCGGAGCCGCGAGGGGCGCGAACGGCGTGCCGTACGTTGCGGCGCCGAGGGCGTCCTCGATCTTCAGGATCGACACGTCGATGGTCTGACCGGAGCCGTTGTAGCCGCCGACGTAGAGGTCGCTCCCGTTCCACGCGACGCAGAACGGGTTCGAGCCGATGTACTCGGAGTTGATGGGGTTTGACGTCGAGTCAAGGTCGACGGACCCGAGCTCGGTGAACACGGCCTGGGCGGCGGCGGGCGCGGCGAGGATCGGGAGGGTGGCGATGCAGAGCGCTTTCATGGGTTCATGCAGGTGGATGGGGTGCCGGGAGCGGGTGAACCGTGCTCCCGGTGGAGCGCGTTCAGCGCGCTTCCAACGCCTATTTGGCCATGGCCTGCGACCGCTTGCCGAGTTGGGGAAACACCTAGGTAGGGGGTCGGAGACGCGGCATGGGAGGGCCGCTGGCCGGGTGGGCGCACGCGGTGATCCACTTTGGAACTCAGGGACGTGCAGGAGCCCCTGATCGACCCGTCGAGGACGAGGTCGAGCAGGGGCTCCCGCGAGGGAAGGGGCCGCGTCCGGCGGCCGGCCGCCGTCAGTTCAGGCCGATGACCCGGATCAGGTCGATGTCCCCGGACTCGCTCAGGGCGCTGCCGTTGGACTGGAACCGGATGGTCACCGCGGACTGCCCCGCGTAGGGCGACAGGTCGATGTCCGAGGTCACCCAGGCCGTGCTCCCCGTGAGGGTCTCCACGGCCGTGCCGTTGACGAGGATCTGGAACGACTCGCCCGGGTCCATGTTGCGCGCCCGGCGGGCGGATTCGAGGCGCAGGCCGGTGTACGCGCTCGCGTCCACCGTCACCTCGATGTACTGGGCCCGGCGGATCCGCGCGAACAGCCCGGAGATCCCGGAGCCCGAGCGGAACCGGATCCGGCGCAGGTACGGCGAGGTCCAGCCGGGGGCGAGGCTGCCGCTGTCGAAGTTGTCGCGGAACAGCAGGGTCTCCGTCGGGGGCGGCGGGTCCTCGGTGGTGAAGGACCAGACCGTCCCGAAGGTGGTCCCGCCGGGGCCGAGCGAGTCGATCCGCCAGTAGTACGTGGTGGAGTACTGCAGCGTCCCGACGTCACGGGTGGTTCCGGTCTGGTTCCCGAGGAAGTCGCCGAGGAACAGTCCGAGGTTGGGGTCCGTCCCGAGCCACACGTCGAAGGAGCTCGTGTTGCCACCGGCGGTCCATCCCAGGTCCTGTTCCACGGAGACGCCGGTGGCGCCGTCCGCGGGGACAGGGTCGGTGGCGACGCCGGGCGGCAGCTGATCCTCCGTGGTGAAGGACCAGACCGTGCCGATCGTGGTGCCACCCGGGCCCAAGGAGTCGATCCGCCAGTAGTACGTGGTGGAGTACTGCAGCGTCCCGACGTCACGGGTGGTTCCGGTCTGGTTCCCGAGGAAGTCGCCGAGGAACAGCCCGAGGCTGGGGCTGGTGCCGAGCCACACGTCGAAGGTGCTGGTGTTGGCTCCGCTGGTCCAGGAGAGGTCCTGGTTCACCGAGACGCCGGTGGCTCCGTCGGACGGGATCGGGTTCGTCGCGACGCCCGGACCGGCCGGGTCCTCGGTGGTGAAGCTCCAGACGGGGCCCTGGGTCGTGCCGGCGGCGTTGACGGCGTCGATCCGCCAGTAGTAGGTGGTCGAGTTGGCGAGGAAGCCGGGGTCGAAGCTCGTCCCGGACTGACTCAGCTGGAACTCGCTGCCGTCCGGAGTGGGGTCGGTTCCGAAGTAGACGTCGTAGCTCGTCGCGCCGCTGGCGGCCGACCACGAGAGGTCCTCGTCCACGTCGACGCCGGTGGCGCCGGTGGCCGGCGACGGGTTTCCGGGCGCGCCCGGGGGCGGCGAGCTGGTCTCGGTGATGGTGAGGACCCCGGCCCCGGTGGAGTTGTTCCAGCCGCCGACGCGGATCAGGAACTCGGTGCCGGCGGGGATCCCGGTCACGTTGATCTCGCTCTGCAGGCCGCACGAGTCGTCGTTGCAGAACAGGAGGTTCGAGCAGGTGTCCACGTACAGCTCGAGCGCCGTGTCGTAGCCGGAGCCGCAGGTCTCGATCCTGAGGTCCGCGGTGCTCCCGGCGGTGTAGCTGTACCAGATGTCCGGGGCGCCGCTGCCCGCGCAGCTCCAGCTGGGGGAGCTCAGGGTCGCGTTCGAGGTGTCGTACGCGGTGGCGCCGAGGCCGACCACCGTGGCGGAGCTGCACTCATCGTTGGGCACGCCGCCGGGCGGCTGGGACTCGGTGATGAAGCTCCACACGTTGCCCTGGGTGGTGCCGTTGCCGTTGCTGGAGTCGATCCGCCAGTAGTAGGTGGTCGAGTAGGCGAGGGTGCCCGGGTCGTAGCTCGTGCCCGACTGGGAGCCCCGGAAGTCACCGCCCCCGAGGGCGGAGCTGGTGCCGAGGTAGACGTCGTAGCTCGTGGCGCCGGCGCCGGCGCCCCAGGAGAGCACCTGGCCCACGGAGACCGAGCCCGCGCCGTTCGACGGGGTCGGGTTGCTGGTCTGTCCCGGGCCCTGGGTCGAGGTCTCGGTCACGGTGAGCGTCCCGGCGCCGGTGGACCCCGAGTAGCCGCCCACGCGGATGAGGATCGTGCTCCCGCCGGCGAGGCCGGTGATGGAGAGGCTGCTCTGGAGGGTGCAGGCGTCGTCGTTGCAGCCGATCTGGCTCAGGGAGCCGCAGCTGCCCGAGAAGACCTGAAGGGCCGTGTCGTACTGGGAGCCGCAGGTGTCGATGGTGAGGTCCACGGAGGTCGGCGCCGTGTAGGAGTACCAGGCGTCCGGGCCGCCGCCGCCGGCGCAGGTCCAGGAGACCCCGCTGCTGGTGGCGTTGGACGTGTCGAAGCTCGTGCTCCCCGCGGTGATCACCTCGGCGCTGGCGCAGTCGTCGTTGCTGAGGCCGCCGCCGCCGCCACCACCGCCGCCCGTGCTGAGGCAGCTACGTGAGTTGCGGAAGCTCGTGATGTCAGGCCGGGTCGCCGTGGGGCTGAACGTGTTGGCCGACGTGATGAAGGGGTTCATCGTGAACGACGTGCACGAGCAGTGGTCGGCGTCCCAGTTGTGACCGAGCTCGTGGGCGGAGAGGTCCGTGGCGCTGGCGAAGTTGTTGTTGAAGTCCGACTCCACCATGCCGTACCCGAAGCTCGTGCAGACGGCGCCGAGCCACGCGATGCCGATCGTCCCGCCGATGATGCTCTTGCCTGAGAACAACTGGGCGACGTCGCGCTGGATCGAGCCCTGGTTGCTGTTCCACTCGTTGCGGAACTGGGTCAGCAGCGTCGAGGCGTCCGACGAGGTGTAGGGCTGGTTGGAGGAGGTCCGGACCAGCGTCGCCGTGATCGTGTGGCGGATGCTGACCTCGCTCTCGTACTGCAGGTTCATCGTGTTGATGACCGTCTGGATCCGGTTGCTCGCCGTGGTCGTCGAGGAGCCGTAGTCCTGGTAGTACTCGTAGTCGGCGTCGATGCCGAGCTCGGCCGTGTAGAGCGTGGAGCCCGCCGTGGACGCGCCGCCCCCTGCGAGGCTGGGGGTCGGCACGCGGTGCGTGTTGGCCAGCAGGTCGGCGCCGCAGCTCTGGGACGTGCGCAGGATCTGGGCGCGCTCGTACACCACGTGGTGCTCGGGGCTCGCGCCGAGGCCCCGCGGGACCGGCTGGATCCAGAACTCGCGCCCGTCCGGCATCATCACGCGGGCGTGGAAGCCGCTCTCGAGCAGGCCGCCGGCCACGCGCGCCTCGGGCGTACCCTCGAGGGAGCCCCGCAGGGTGACCACCGGGCCCGGGTCCACCGCGATCATGGAGCCGTCGGCGCGGTGCTCGATGAGCTCGAAGCCCGGCGCGCGCACGCTGTGCTTCTCCAGGTCGAGGAGCGCGGGCTGGCCGTCGAGCCAGACCTGGACCTGGACGCCGGTGGCCGGCGTGCCGAGGGGGTCGAGCTTCTGGACGCTGCTGCCCGTCAGGCCTAGGGCGCGCTGGACGTTGCTCTCGAGGTCCTGGGCCGTGGCAGGCGAGGCGGCGAGAGCGAAGAGGACGGGGAAGATCATTCTCATGGTGGAACCTCCGATGGGGCGAGGACGCGAACACCCGACGATGGGGCGGTGACGCGAGCACCCGGCGATGGGGCGAGGACGCGAGCACCCGAAAGTTACGTTCCTCAAACTCCGGAGATCTCGAGGTTCGAGGTCGATCGGGCGAACCCAGGGTGCGTGTCGCGGTGCGGGGCACTGGGAATCGGGCATCTACCTAGCGGGTCGCCCTCGGGGTCGAATCCGCGGCGACGCGTGGTGGTTGGCCGGAGGAGGAACCCCGGGCGGACCGTGCCTCCAGCGGTCGGGAAGACCCCATGGCGCGGGCGCTTCTGCGGGTGTGTCGCGCTGCTTATCCTC
>JASFWR010000144.1:0-8591 GCA_050049155.1 Planctomycetota bacterium
CCCGCGCTGCATCCCCCGGGAGGGTGCGTCGCGGGGCCCCGGATCAGGATGAGGCCCCAGGGGCCTCGTCGAGGGTCACTCCTGCCAGGCGAGGCCCAGGGCGGCGACCTCGGGGGTGAGGCCGGTGCTGGGGTTGCTGACGAAGGACATGCGGACCTGGATGTAGCGGGCGCCGTCGATGTCGGCCACGTCCGTCTTCCAGTTGTCGTCGTTGTTGAGGAAGCCGGTCATACCGTTCTGGTCGGCCACCTCGTAGCTGAAGGAGCCGTCCCAGCAGGACGCGTTGCCGCGGAGCTCGATGGTCGGGTCCTCGTTGGGGCTCGGCGTGTAGTTGATCGGCTTCGTCATGTAGAAGTCGCCGTACGCGTCCTGGCGGCTGGCGTCCTCACCCGCGATGGCGATGATGGTCACGGCGCCGCGGTAGGCGAAGTCGATGCTGGTGCCCTGGGGCTGGATCTCGGGGAAGACCACGGGCTCGGAGTACGAGGGCGCCGAGAAGGGGCCGATGCCCACCGGGTCGAGGGCCTCGTAGAAGATCGAGTGGGCGCGGCTCACGCGGACCACCAGGTCCAGGGCGCCGAAGTACACCGCGTTGTCCACGCCGGGGAGCGGGGCACCCGCCGGCATGGAGGTCGGGTCGAAGCCCCCGTTGGCCAGGGTCTCGGAGTCCGGATCGACGATGTTGAGCGCGCCGGCCTGGTCGCGACCGCCGGCCGAGTAGGCGCGGAAGCCGGGCGCCGTGGAGGCGTGGGCCAGCTGGTGGTTGAAGATGTTGCTCGAGGTCGCGTTGCCCGTGGGGTAGCAGCGGAACTCGATGAGCAGGGGGAGCGCCGCGGAGCGGACCTCCTCCACCAGGTAGAACGGGTTCGGGTCGCCCGGCTGGTTGCAGTCGGGACCCATCATGGTCTCGAGCTCCGCCAGCGGGCCGAAGCCCGTGATCTGGGACTGTCGGGCGACGGGGGCGCCGGCGCCGTTGAAGCCGCCGCGGGCGCGGATCGCGGTGTCGCGCCAGGTGTAGTAGAGCTTCTGGCTCTCCGCGACCCCCTGGTTCATGGGGGTCGGGATCAGCGAGGTGCCGTCCGGGGCGATGGTCTGGTCACCGGGGTTGATGGTGTAGCCCGAGGCGCGCGGGTGGACGACCTTGAAGGGGTCGGCGGCGCCGTCCACGAGGTTGCCCTCGAACGGGCCGGCGATGCCGGAGTTCGGCAGCACGAGGGCCCCGTTCAGGGGGTTGATGACCTCGTCGGGCAGGCTCTGGGAGTGCGCCATGCCCATCTGGAACTCGGGGTAGCTCTCGAAGACGGGGTTGCCGCCGAGGGGGCTGAGGGACACGCCCTCGATGTCGAGGTTGAGCTGGTTGAAGTTCAGGTCCTTGGCGACGTCGTTGTCCCGGTTGAGGGGGAGGTCGTCACCGAAGTCGATGTAGCGCCAGAGGATCTGGGTCCGCGCGCCGTAGGGGCTGAGCGGGAGCGTGGTGCCCGGGCCCGGCACCATGGCGGCGGGGACCTCGTTGTTGGGGCTGCAGACGACCTGGGTGCGGATCACCGGACGCCCGGTCACGCGGCCGCGCTCGAGGTCGTAGACGATCTGGCCGAACCACTCGGGCTTGTCCAGCGTGTCGATGACGTTCGGCGAGGTGGGGTCGGCGAAGGGCGGCTCCTCGTCGGCGGACTCGAAGCGGACCACCCGGCCACCGGTCCCCGCGTCGGGCGCCGTCGGGTCGAGGGTGATCTCGATGGGCGAGAGGAGCCCGGTCACCGCGTTGCCCGCGAGGTCACGCGGGGCGCGGGTGCCTCCCGTGAAGTCCAGGAAGAAGGACTCGGCGGTGCCCTGGTTGTGGGTCAGGGGGAGCTCGGGCTCGAAGCGGAACTCCTGCAGGGAGACGTTGTTCCGGACCACGCCCGGGACGAACTCGGTGGCGGGGATGGGCGCCGTCGGGTCCACGATCTGGTTGCGCAGGAGGCGGAACGACTCGTAGGGCTCGAACAGGTTCGGGTCGATGGCCTCGCTGAAGCGGAAGCGGAAGATCGCCCCGGGGGCGACGTTGCTCACGGGGGCGTTCACGTTCGGCGCGGCGGGCGACACGGTCACGAAGCACTGGGACCGCGAGGCGTCCTCCGCGGGGATGAACGGCACCAGGTACTGGATCGGGCCCTGGATGGTCTCGAAGAGGACCGGGTCGAAGCCGGGCGGCGAGGCCACGAGGCGCACGAGGACGTCCTGTGCGAGGCCGCCGGCGGACACCGAGGTCTGGTTGAGCACCTCGGCGAAGTAGGCGCCCTGGCTGATCAGGTCGCCCGGCGCGGGGGCCTGGGCGCAGGCGGTCGACGAGAACTGGATCCGCGGGAGGTTGAAGACGAAGGGGTCGCCGCCCGGGGCCGTCTGCGGCGGGTCCAGGAGGACCGCGGAGAGGCTGCCGATGAGGGTCGGGAGGGTCTCGTCCGGGAGGAACCCGTTGGAGGGGTCGTTGGTGACCGCGGTCTCACCCCCCGAGCGGAAGGCGCGCACCACGTCGAGGTTCGGCGAGCCGAAGTCGAACGTGCCGTTGCTGATCGTCGTGACCGTATGGGCGGTGGGGTTCTGGAGCAGCGGGAGCTGCTGGCCGGGGAGCTCCGCCGTCGGGATGCGGACCTCGACGTTCGCCAGGTTGACGTCGCTGCTGGGCGGGAAGCCCACGGTGTTCACCGCGAGGGGCGGGTCCGCCGAGAAGGACTCCACCTCGGAGATGGCCGGGTCGATGATGAGGCGCGTCGTGTAGAACTCCTCGCCGGGCTGCCCGTCGTGCTCCGCGAGCCCCCCGTGATTCCCGTCGGGGACGATGCGGGCCTCGAAGGGGATGATCGTGGGCTGGCCCACCAGCACGCTGATGGACTGCTGGTTGATGGTGGACGCGTCGATGAGGTCGTCGAAGACCACCACGATGGTCGCGTTGCGCGGGACCATGGAGTACGTCCCCGTGCCCACGAAGCCGTTGTCGGCGATCGGGCGCACGCCGCCCTCCGCCAGGGAGAGCAGGCTCATGAACTGGTCGCGACCCCCGCCGACGGCCTCGTCGGAGAAGTCACGGTAGATCACGAGGCTCTGGGTGCCGGTGACCGGGTTGGTCTCCAGCTGGTAGTCGGGGAGGTCCCAGCCGCTCTCGGACTTGGGGTTGACCACGAAGTCCCGGAAGACGGTGACCCGCTGGGTCAGCGCGGCGTCCTCGAAGGCCACCACGTCCACCAGGCGTCCGTAGTACTGCCTGGCGATTCGCAGGGACTGGGCGGCGCCGGCGAAGTTGTCGTCGACGATGAAGAAGTCCCCGCCGGGCTTGTTCTCGAGCGTGCCAGCCGGGGTCGTCTGCTGGTCGGGCGAGTTCGTGGAGTTGCAGCCGGCGATCGCCAGGGCGGCGAGGGCCGCCACCGTCCGGGTCAGGCGGGCGGCTCGGGACGCGGACTGGGAGCGGTGGAGGGGGGTCCGTGAAGTCATCGAAGATCGAGATCGGATAGAGGGTGGCGTGGTCGCCCCGCGCGAGGGTCGCCGCGAGGGTTCGCGGGCGAGGATGGGGGGGGCTGGGGGGGCGATACGCGGGCACCACGCGGGAGCAAACCCCGTTCCAGGAGGAGCGGAGCCGGTCCGGCGCGGCGTCGGTCCGTCACAGGGTAGGCGGAGGGGCCATGGGAGGCAACGACGAGGGGGTCGACTCGGGCCGGGAAACCGGGCTCCCGTGCCCCGGGAGCCCGGCCGGAGTGCGGATCCGCACAGGTCAGCGCACGCCGCGCGATTCGGGCCGCCGGCGGCGCCGGGCTCCCCTGGGACCGGGGCCCTCGGGACCGCAAGATGGCAGGCCCCATGGTCGACCCTTCGAACCCCGCCCAGGGCGCCGCTGGCCCCCGAACGGCCGGCCCCGCCTCGCCGCCGGCCGCCCTCCTGGCCGCCGTGGCGGCGGCCTCGGTCGCCTGGTGCGTGCTCGCGCTCGCGCCGCCGGCCGGTAGCCTGGACGACCTGTTCGTGGTGCTGGTGGAGGCCCGCCACTGGGTCGATGAACAGTGGGTCGGCGGAGCGGCGCGTGGGGCCGACGCGGTGGAGGGGACGACCAGCCCGGCCGACGTGCTCTGCAAGGCCGCCCTGCTGCGGCTCGATCCCGAGGGGGACCCCGTGCGGGCTGCGGGCTGGTTCACGCTAGGGCTCCTCGGCGTCTACGCGGCGGCGGCCGCCGCGGCCCTCCGCTCCTTGGGCCTCGGGGCCGTTGCCATCGGGGTGTTCACCCTGGGGCTGCTCACGGCGCCCGGGCTCCTGGAGGCGGCGTCCTTCCGGCTGGAGGGGCCGCTGTTCGCGCTCTTCTGGCTGGGGGTGGTGAGGGCGGCCATGGTCCGCCGGCCGCGGGCGGCGGCGGCCTGGTCGGCAGGGCTGGCGTGGGTCCGGCCGGAGGGGATCCTCCTCGGCCTCGCGGGGTGCTGGCTCGCGGCCCCGCGCGAGGTCGCCGGTCGGGCGTGGCGGATCGCCGCCGCGGCGGCGGTCACCGTCCTCCCCGTCACCATCTGGCGCCTCGCCGTGCACGGGGCCTGGGTCCCCAACACCTTCCACGCCAAGCGCTCCGACCGGTGGAGCCAGGAGTGGATGGACGGCGCTGCCTACCTGGTCGACGTCCTCCTGACCCCCGCGGGCGTGGGGCTGCTCGCGATCCTCATGGTGGCGCTCGCCACCTCGGACGGGCGGCCCGACCCTGGGGCCGCGGTCGCGGATGGCCCCGGCGGGGATGCCAGCGCGGGCCCGGCCTCGAGATCCGTTCGGACCGGGGTGGCCCTGGCGGGCGTCGCGGCGGGGGTCCTCGTGGCGTCCGGCGGCGACGGCTACGCCGGGGCGCGGCTGGCCCTGCCCGTGGGGACCCCGCTGTGGCTCGGCGGAGCAGCGGCGCTGGCGGCTAGTTCGACCCGCGTGGGCGGGGTGGCCCTGGTGGCCGCCGGCCTGCAGCTCGTCGGGGGCGTCACCGGGCCGTGGGCCGGCGACGACGGTGCGCTCTCGAGGATGAGGTCCGCGGCGGGCGGGCCGGCGGGGCTGGAGGTCTTCGAGCCGGAGGAGGAGGCGCTGCGGGCCGCCGTCGCGGCCCTGGACGGCGAGGTGTTCGCCCACCGCCACCTGCAGCGCCTCCGCTGGTTCTGCCCGGACGCCGTGGTGCTGGACCTCACGGGCCTCACCGACCGCGAGGTGGCCCGGCGCCCTGCGCCGGGACCCGTGCGCTTCGGGCGGGACGCGGTCCCCCTCGCCGTGGAGCGCGGGGTCGGCGCCATGCACCTGGACCCCGTGGGGGTCCGCGCAGCTCCCCTGGCGTCCGCGGACCTCGTCCGCGCCCTCTCGGACCCGAAGGTCGCGGTGCACTTCGGGGGCGAGCCCTACCTCGCCCCCGAGCTCGCGCGGCGGATCGCGTCGCGCTGGCGGGGGGCCAGCCGTCCGGTGGCGGGCGGGTTCGTGAACCTCCTGGTGCGCGAGGACCTGGCGGAGCGCTTCCGCCAGCAGGGCTTCGACGTGGCCCGGCCCTGAGCGGGCGGTCACCCGTTGCCGTAGATGACCTCGGCGGCCCAGTCGAGGGCCTCCTGCAGCCCCGGGAGGGTGGCGAACTGGGGCTTGCGCGCGAGGTCCTGGGCGCGGCTCAGGGACTGCCGCGCGAGGCGCTCGGTGGCCGGGGTCTGGTGGAGGGCGATGGCCTGCATCGCGAGGGTAAGGGGGTGCCCACCCTCCACGTCGATGGAGCTCTCCAGCTCCCTGAGGAGCGAGAGCATCTGGCTGAACTCCCCGGTCCGGGTGGCCAGGACCATCCGGGTCTCCAGGAGGTTCCGGTTCCCCGGGAAGTAGGGGGCGATCAGCTCGCCGGCGCGGCGTGCGGCGCGGTAGGTCTCGATCGGGAGCCCCCCCTGGCGGCGAACGGCGTCCGCGCGCTCGAGGAGCTGCTCGGCGAGGACCGTGCGCGCGCGCTGGGCGGCGTCCGCGCGGGGGTTGGAGGCGGTGCTGGCCTCGAAGCGCTCGAAGCGCTCGATGAGCAGCTCGGTGGAGCGGCCGAGGTCCCCGAGCCGCTCGAAGCTCGCGGCGCAGCGCGCGAGGGTCTCCACGTACTCGTTCGAGTCCGGGGCGAAGCGCTCGGCGGCCACGCTCAGCTCGCGCTCGAGGCTCTCCCGGGCCCCGGCCACGGTCGCCAGGGACGGGTCCTGGGTGTACAGGCGGTTGAGGGCGCTCAGGGTGTCCAGGAGGAGTCCCGGCGAGGGAGCCGCGGTGCGGTCGAGGTTGTCCAGGGCGACGTCCAGGGGCAGGGACGCCTCCTCGGTCAGGCCCACGCTCGCGAGCCACCTGGCGTACTCCACGTACCGGCCCACGAGGTAGGCGCTGTCCTCGGAGTAGCGCCGGGCGTAGAGGCGCAGGAGCTCGTCCTGGTGGGCGCGGGTGGCGTCGACGTTCCCCGCGCGCCGCGTCAGCTCGGCGAGGCGCTCCAGGGCTTCGATGCGGAGGCTCCCGTCCCCGACCTCCACCGCGCTCGCGAGCTCGTCCGCCTCGCGGAGCAGGGCCATCGCCTGGTCCCGGTCGCCCGACTCCTCGAGCGCCCTGGCGAGCTCCAGGCGCGCCTCGTGGAGCACCGTCGAGGGCGCCGCACCCAGCTCCCTGTCCAGGGCCAGGGCGTCGGCGAGCTCGGAGGTGGCGAGGCGCAGGTCGCCGCCGCGGGCCCGCAGCAGTCCGAGCGCCGCCTGCTGCCGCGCCGCCTGGCCGGTGCGAGGTCCGTGGATCTCGCGGGCGGCCTGCAGCGCCTGCTCCTGGGCGGCGATGCCCGCCTCGATCATCCCCGCGCTCACGAGCCGCCCGGCGAGGGTGGCGAGTGCGTCGACCCGGATGGAGTCCTCCGCGCCGAAGGCCCCTCGCACCATGCGGTCGAGCTCGGCCGGCTCCGCGGCCTCGGGCAGGGACCTGCCGCCCGCCGCCACGTCGCTGTACCGCGTCGCCGAGAAGATCTCCCGCAGCACCTCCGCCTGGTCCCGGCGCGCCTGGAGCGACTGGAAGGCGACGGTGAGCCCGAACAGCAGGGCGGCGACGACGGCGGCGCCGGCCACGGTGGCGACCCGGTGGCGGCGCAGGAGCTTGCCGAGGCGGTAGATCGTCGAGGGCGGCGCGGCCTCGATCGGACGGTCCTCGAGGACGCGCTGCACGTCGCTCGAGAACGCGCCCACGGACTGGTACCGGCGCTGACGCTCCGGGGAGAGGGCGCACTGCACCACGCTCTCGAGGTCTCCCCTCAGGCTCCTGCGCAGGTCCCCCGCGGTGGTGCGGCGGAGCCTGGCCACCTCCGTCGCGCCCTCCCTCGTCGGCTCGACCCGCGCGGTCATGGGCGTCGGCGCCTGCTCGGCGAGGAACGTCCCGATGTCCCCGGCGCCGGCGTGCTCCCGGATCTCCGCCGCCGAGAAGGGGGTCTCGCCCGCGAGCAGCTCGTGGAGCACCACGCCGAGGGCGTAGACGTCGGTCCGGGTGTCGATGTCCGTGTTGCCTGCGGCCTGCTCCGGGCTCATGTACACGGGGGTGCCGATGACCTGCCCCATCTCGGTGAACAGGGTCCCCTGGCCGGACTCGCTGCTGGTGGCCTTGGCGATGCCGAAGTCGATCACCTTCGGCACGTGCCGACCCTCGAGCTCCTGCACCAGGACGTTGCTGGGCTTGAGGTCGCGGTGGATCACCCCCCGCAGGTGCGCGTGCTGGACCGCGGCGCACAGCTCGACGAAGAGCCTCAGGCGGTCCCGGAGGCCGAGCCGGCGGGTGTCGCAGTAGTCCGTGATGGCCTGGCCCGGGGCGAGGTCCATGACGAAGTAGGGGCGGCCGCGCTCCGTCGCTCCGGCGTCGAGGACGCGCGCGATCGACGGGTGATCCATGAGCGCGAGCGCCTGCCGCTCGGCCTCGAAGCGGGCGATGACCTGCTTCGTGTCCATGCCTAGCTTGATCACCTTCAGCGCGACCTCGCGCCGGATGGGTCGCTCCTGGCTGGCGCGGAACACGACCCCGAAGCCGCCCTCTCCGAGCTCCGCCTCGAGGGTGTAGGGGCCGATCCGGGAGCCGACCTCGAGGTCCTCCAGGGGCGCGGGGCTGGCGTCCACCAGGGCGCCACGCTCGAGGAACCCGTCGGACGCCACGTGGGCGTCCAGGAGCCCCATGACCTGCTCCACGAGCGCCGCGTCCCCGCCGCTGGCGCGCTCCACCCAGCGGCGCCGCCGCGGCCCGGCGGGTTGCTCGAGGGCTCCGCTGAAGAGGCGCTCGAGGGCGGAGAGCCCGCCTCGGGCGTCCGGGGCCCCGCCGTCCGTGTTGACGTCGTCCCTGCCGACGCCGGCGCCGGCGCCCGGCCCGACCCCCTGGCCCTCGCTCACGGGGCGCCCCCCTCGGCCGCGGGGCCGTCCTCCGCTCCGAGGCCGAGCTCGCGGTAGAGCCAGGCGCGCGCGAAGGCCCAGTCCCGGTCCGCAGTGGCCCTCGAGACCCCGAGCACCTCGGCGGCCTCGACGATGGAGAGGCCCGCGAAGAAGCGCAGTTCCACCAGCTTGCCGTACCTGGCGTCCAGGCTCCCCAGGCGCTCCAGGGCCTCGTCCAGG
>JASFWR010000145.1:0-8566 GCA_050049155.1 Planctomycetota bacterium
GCCCCAGCAGTCGTTGCCGCTGTTGGCGAGGTCGAGCTCGCCCAGGGGGAGCCACGACTCGAGGCGCATGCCCTGGGCCTCGAAGGGCAGGGCCACGCCGGCGGCGGCGGTGCCCGCGAGGGTCGTCGCGCCCCGTCGGAAGCCCGGGCCCTGGTAGGCCGGGCGGCGGTCCAGGACCTTGGGGTCGTCGTCGTGGAGCGCCGGCGCGGGCGCAGCGGCGGTGGCGAGGACGGCGGCGAGTAGGAGGGGCGTGCGGGTCATGGAGGATGTGTGGGGCTGGGGCAGGACCGCCACCGAGGGTAACGCCGGGCGGAGGCTCCGGCACGGTGCGAGCGGCCTGCCCCGGCTCTTGCGGAGCCCGGGGGGTGGATCGGGGGCGTCGCCGGCTCGTTCGGAGACTCTGGCGGCGAACGAAGGAGCGGGGCCGGACCTCCGTGGAGATCCGGCCCCGCGGGACAGGGGCGAGGGAACCGCTTCACAGGCCCCTGTGGGCTCGGGTCATGGGGATCAGGGGGTGAAGGTGACGGTGAGGGCGTTGGAGAGGTTGAAGAGGGCACCGCAGGGGCCACCCAGGTCCCGGTAGAAGGTCTGGAAGTGGAAGGTGGAGCCCGGAGCGATGTGCCCGGAGGGGGTGAAGGCGCCCAGGGAGTAGGCGGGGATCCCCATCGGCGTGTTGAGGGTGCCCTGGCCCATGGAGGCGGTGCCGCCGCCGGTGGCGTAGGGCATGAATCGGTGGATCGTGCCGCCGACGCAGCGGAGCCCGTTGGCCAGGACGGCGGGGGGCGTGGTGCCCGTGCCCATGACCGTCATGGCGAAGGAGGCCGCGGGCATGCCGCTGGTGGTGAGGACCAGGTCGTTGGCGGCGACGCTCGCGCTGCCGGAGCCGGAGAGCATGGCGCCGAGGCCGGCGCCGTTCATGCAGCCCGTGGTCGCCGAGGCGTTGCCGCAGGGGGCGACCGCCGCGGGGCAGAAGCAGAAGGGGATGCCGATGGGCGAGGTGCCGCAGCCGTCCGGGACGCCGTTGCGGTCCACGTCGGGGGCGGTGCCGTTGGCGATCGCGATCGCGTCCTCGACGCCGTCGGCGTCGCAGTCGAAGAGGTTGCCCTCGAGGTAGTCCGCCGCGTCCAGGTCGTCGCCCATGAGCACGCCGTGGGTGCGGACGGTCAGGAGGCCGAGGCTCTCCCCCGGGATGAAGATGGCCGGGTAGGCGGAGAGGCCGCCGATGACGGGCGGGATCAGGAGGTCACCTTCCTCGATCGGGAGGCCGAAGAGGCTGTCGGGCTTGCCGATCACGTCGGAGCCGCGGCGGACCGAGAAGACGATCATGTCGGAGCCGGTGTCCCAGGAGTACGGGGCGGTGCCGATGTCGGCGACGCCGTTGCCGTTCTCCCAGAGGATCAGGGCGTCCAGGTCGTCCGCGCCGGGGGTGAAGCGATCGAGGCCGAGGGCGCTGGCCGGGGCCCAGACCGCCATCGAGCCCGCCGCGCCGACGAGGATGTCGCCGGGGAGCTGGCCGGCCGCGGCCGCCGCGTTGGAGTTCGGCAGCATCTCACGGGCGTCGAAGCGGCCGCCGTCGAGGCTGAAGTAGTGGGGCAGGCCGCTCGGGGTGCCCGGCTGGGCGACGTCCAGGGCGTCCTGGTTGTCGCCGGAGTCGATCGGCCCCGGGATGGGCGCCGTGGGCTCCTTGAGGCCGATGGAGGGGTAGGTGTACCCGCTGGTGGAGAAGGCGCCGTCGCCGTCCACCATGCCGATGTTCCGGCCGGGCATGGGCATGAACGGACCCGGAGGCAGCGAGCCGAGGTTGCCGAAGGTGTCCGCGGCGGAGTCGTGCGCGACGAACTCGGAGCGGACGTTCGGGGCGGGGCCGCCGGGGCGGCCCGCCGCGAACTCGTCCACGCTGAAGATCAGGTCGCCGGGGGTGATCACCAGGTTCGGGCCGAAGCGGAAGTCCTGGCCCTGGCTGTAGGCGTCCACCTCCACGGCGCAGGGGATGCCCGGGCCGCGGCCGGAGCAGCCCACGGGGAGGCCGAGGTCGGAGGCGTGGGCGGCGGCGACGGCCGGCGGGGGCAGCAGGCCCGGGGCCGGCGTCGCGCTCGGGGTCGCGGGGCGGTAGATGTCGCCGTCGAGCATCGGGACGCCCGTGGACGACAGGGAGCCCATCGAGGCGCTCTGCCAGTCGATGGAGAAGTGGAACTTGGGGCTCTGGGCGGCGGCCGTCGAGGAGAGGAGGAGGGCGGCGCCGGCGAGGGTGAAGCTGTTGAGTTGCATGGCTTTGAGGTGGGTCGAGGGGTGTCGGGGTGCTTGGGGTTGGAGGGCCGTGCGGCCCGGGTACCCCCAAGTGCGCCCCCGCCACGCCGACGGACAGGGATCCTCGAAAACGCCCGTCGGCAGCCCTCGCCGCCGACGCAAGTTGCTTCAGTTAATGGGCCTACGGCGAAGGGGATTCGCCGTGACCGGTGGGCGGTGGCCCGCCGCTGGCCCTCAGGCGCCCGCCAGCAGGTGCTCGGGCAGGCTGCTCTCCGCGAGCCGGGCCCGCAGGCGCTGCCAGCGCTTGGTGGCCGCCTCGACGGAGATCGTCAGGCGCTGGGCCACCTCCTTCAGGGGGAGCCCCTCGAGCCCGCAGTGGACCACGAGCCTGCGGTCCTCCTCGGGCAGGGCCTCCACCTCGGCCCGGAAGGCCGCCAGGCCCTCGTCCCTGGAGAGCCGCATGGAGACCGCCGTCATGGTGTCCTGCAGCTCGCCCAGCTGCTGGATCCGCCCGGTCGTGCCGGCCCCCGTGCTGTCGGTCCGCTGCCCCTTGCGGACGGCCTCCAGGAGCACGTTCTTGGCGATGCGGAAGATCCAGTAGCGGAAGGGCGTCGCCGCCGGGTCGAAGGTGTCCATCTGCCGCCAGGCCCGGAACCAGACCTCCTGGACCACGTCCGAGGGGTCCACCTGCATGCGCTGCTCCGGCCGGATCCGGAACTCCGCCCAGGTCATGAGGGCGGGCGCGATGTGCTCGTAGAGGTGGCCGAAGCTCTCGGCGTTGCCGTCCTTCACCTCGGCGAGCCACACGCCGGTGACGCCGTCCAGGGGGTCCTTGGCCTGGTCTTCCATGGCCAGATCTTATCCAGAACGCTGCCAGGCGCCTCCCCGACACCTACCATCGGCAGGGATGGAGGAGCCCGGACCCCAGCCCGACCCGGACGAGGAGGCCGCCGTCTTCGACTTCCTCTCCGAGTTGCTCGACGACCAGGCCGGCGGCGGGGCCCGGCCGCTGGCGGAGTACCTGGCGCGCTATCCGGGCCACGAGGAGGCGGTGGCGGCGGAGTTCCTGCGCGCCACCGGGCGGATCGAGCCCGAGGCGGCGCCCGTCGGCGGCGCCCCTGCGAGGGAGAGCGCGGCAGGCGCGACCGCGGCTCCGGCCGGAGATGGCGACGCGCGGATCATCGGGCACTACCGGCTCGAGGAGGAGCTCGGTGCCGGCGGGCAGGGGGCCGTGTGGCTGGCGGTGGACCTGGACCTCGGCCGGCGGGTCGCGCTCAAGCTGATGACCACCCCGTTCATCACGGAGGAGCGCCGCCGTCGGTTCCGGCGCGAGGCGGAGAGCATCGCCCGGCTCGACCACCCCGGGCTCGCCGGCGTGCACGACGCCGACGTGGAGGCGGAGCCGCCGTGGATCGCCATGCGTCACGTGGAGGGGCAGGACCTGGCCCGCGCCATCGCGTCGGCGCGGGAGCGGAGCGGGCCGCCGGCGGCGGACGAGCTCCCGCTGGTGCCGCGGGACCGGGCGGAGCTCGCGCGGGTGCTGCGCTTCTTCGAGCGCGCCGCCCGCGCCCTGCACGCGGCCCACGAGGAGGGCCTCGTCCACCGGGACATCAAGCCCGCCAACCTGATGATCACCCCGGGGGGCGAGCCGGTGGTGCTGGACTTCGGCCTCGCGCGCATGGCCGAGGGCGACGCCAGCGGTGGCCCCGCTCTGACCCGCGAGGGCGAGATGTTCGGCACCCCGGCGTACATGGCCCCGGAGCACCTCTCGTCCGGCAGCGGGGACCACGACCCGCGGGCCGACGTGTGGGCCCTCGGGGTCAGCCTGCACGAGGCGCTCACGGGGGAGCGGCCGTTCGCGGGCGAGGGGCCCCACGACCTGGCCCTGGCCATCCTCAACGTGCCGCTGCCCGACCCGGTGGCCGCCAACCCGGTGGTCACGGACGAGGTGCGGGTGATCCTCGCCACCGCCATGGAGCGCGACCTCCACCGGCGCTACCCCTCGGCCCTCGCCCTCGCCGAGGACCTGCGGCGGATCCGCGAGTTCGAACCCATCCAGGCGCGGCCGGCGGGCCGCTGGCTGCGGCTGCGCCGCTGGTGCCGTCGGGAGCCCGCCTCCGCCGTCACCCTGGCGGCCCTGACCCTCGGTCTGGCGCTGACGGCCGTGGCGCTCAAGGTGAACGGCGACCTGCTCGAGACGTCCAACGCGAACCTGGACCTCGCGGAGGCGCGGCTCGACCTGTCGACGGCCCGGAACTACAGCAACCGCCTGGAGGAGTTCGCGGCGCGCTCCCCCGCGGGCGCCCTCGCGCTCGCCCTGGAGGCCCACGACCTGGTCGACACGTGGTGGACCCGGTCGGCGGTGGTGGGGCCGCTGCAGCGGACGACCCTGGACCGGGTCCTCGAGGTCCCCGAGGGCCGGGTGTGGGACGCGGCCGTGCTCGGCGACGGGGAGCAGCTCGTGGCGGCGTCCTCGGCGGGGTACGTGTCCGTCTTCGACCTCTCCGACGGCAGCCTCGTCGCGCAGACGCAGCTGGTGGTGCCGGGCGGGGGCGAGGTCCCCGATCACGAGGAATCCGATGACGGCGACACCGATGGCGAGGGCGCCGCTGGCGAGGGCGACGAGGAGGACCCCGGGCCCGGGGACGTCCGGCGCCTCGAGCTCGTCGGCGGTGGGCGCGAGGTCCTCGTCATCTCCACCGACGGTCACCTGCGCCGCCTGACCCTGCCGGAGCTCGAGCCGGTCCTCGACGTGGACCTGGGGATCGGCCCCCTCGTCTGGATGGACTCCCTCGACGGCGTGGAGGACCTGTGGGTCCTCTCCCGCGAGGATGGGGCGGTCAGGGTCAGCGCGGACGACGGGTCGATCCTGACTCGCCTCGAGGTCCCCGGGGAGAGCGCCGCGGAGATCCTGCGCGTACCACCCGACGAGGCGCCGGGGTTCGAGGAGGGGCTCGTGGTCACGGGGCCGCGCCTCCGGGCGGGCGAGGGCTCCTTCCAGTCCGACGAGGTGCGCGTGTGGAGGCCGGACGGCACGGCCCTGGCCGCCGTGACCCTCCCCGCCAAGGTCCGCCTCTTCACCTGGTTCCAGGGTGGCCTGCTGGTGGCGGACCAGGGCCGCCGCCTCCGCCACGCTCGCTTCGACCCCTCGGGCGCCTTCGAGCTCGAGGACCGGACGCTCGAGGGGGACCTCCCGGTCCAGTGCCTGGTTCGTTCTCTCGACGGTGGTCTCCTCGTCGGTCAGAGCATCGGAGGGAACACGCGCGTGCTCCGTGCGGACGGGGGCGAGGTCGAGCTGGACGAGGAGGTACGTGCGAGCGGCGCCGTGTCGGCCGCGTGGCACGGCGAGGGGAGGCTCCTGGTCGCCGGGCAGGACGGCGTGCTGCGCGACCTCGTTCGCGAGGGGCCCACCTGGAGGGTCATCCGCGCACACCGAAAGGCTCTCGGGTACGGACTGCTGCCCCTGGGGCACGGCCGTCTGGTCTCCTACGGCGGGACGGAGGAGGTGAGCTGCTGGCGGCCCGAGGGCGTCGCCGGCTGCTGGCGCAGCCCGGTGGCGCCCGGCGTGGCGCCCGCGCGGGCGGTGCTCGCTCTCCCGGCCCAGGCGCCCGAGGTGGAGCTCGAGGAAGGAGAGGCCGCAGACCTCGCGGGCGGCGACGTGATCGTGACGGCGCACGCCGGCGGAGAGGTCCGGCGGCTCCTGCTCCCCGCGGATGCGGCGCCCCGCTCGGGCAGCGGGGAGGTCGTGTTCCGCCACGTGTTCGACGGGTTCGAGCCTGGTGGCGCCGCCGCCGACCCGCAGGCGCCGCTCCTGGCGGGCGCCGCGGCGGCCGGGCGCTTCGCCTCGGCAGGGGACGACGGCCGCCTCGTGCTCCACGACGTGCGCCAGGGGCCGGTCGGCCCAGTGCCGGAGGCCCGCGAGGCGTCGGCGCTGGACGTCGCCGTCTCCCGGTCGGGGACGGTGGCGGCGGCGGTCTTCTCGGGGGGAGCGCTGCGCGTGGTGGCGGAGGGCGGGGGGGAGCCGATCGAGCTCGACCTCAAGGGCGCCAGCGCCGTGGCCGTGGGGCCCGCGGGGACCTGGGTGGCGGTCGGTGACGAGGCGGGCTTGGTCCGGCTCTTCGACGTGGAGCCCGGCGGGCTGCGGCTGCGCTGGTCGGACTCCCCGGTGGATCCGGAGGAGAACTTCGGGGACCTGAAGTCCGCTGGGGTGTCAGCGCTCGACGTTTCGCCGGACGGGAGGCGCCTGCTCGCCTCCAGCCAGGGGCGCTGGCTCGACGAGTGGTACGTGGGCGGCGGCGGCCCCGCCCCCGGACGCTGCAAGGTCATCGGCCACCGCTGGTCCCGGTACGTGGGCGACGGCTCGAGCGTCGTCGCGGTCGGGGCGTCGTGGACCAAGGTCTGCGTGGACGACGCGCCGGTCTTCGAGGCGGCGGGCTCCGCGAGGGTCTACCCGGGTCGTCGTCACCGAGAGGACCACACGGCGGTGGCGGTGGCCGGCGCCGACGGGCACACGGTGGTGACGGCCTCCATGGACGGGACCGTGCACGCGTGGGACTCCAGGTCAGGGGCGCTGGAGACCGTCCATGGGGAGCACGGGGCGGCGGTGACCGACGTGGACGCTGGCATCCCCGGCCACGTGGTCAGCGTCTCGGAGGACGGGACGGTGTCCATGTGGCCGCTCCGGGGAGTGGAGCTCGCGCGGGCGCACCGGCCCCGGGGGCTCAGCGCGACGGAGGAGGCGAGCCTCGACCTCGGCGCGGCCGAGCGCTGAGCGATCCGGCCCGCTCGCGGAATAAGGCGTCACGTGTGTCGTACCGGGACGTATGGGGGTGGTGCGCCCCCGCAGAGCCTCTCAGCCCGGAGGGCTCTGCACCGGACCGTAGACTCGAACCTCCCAGACGCTCGCCCGCGCCTCGCCATGCCCACCCTCAGGTCCATCCTCCTCCCGCTCGCCTCGGGGCTCCTGCTCCCGTCCCTCGGCCTCGCCGCGCCCCAGCAGGGCCCGCCCATGAGCGAGGTGGTCTTCTCCATGGACTCCCAGGGCCCGTCCATCAGCCAGCAGCCCACGCCGAACGGCCCGCTGGTGACGGAGGCGGACCTGCTGCGGATCGTGGGGCCGATCTTCTTCACCCCGCTGGCGCCCGTCGCCGCGCCCGGCTCCTTCCTCAACCTCTACACCCAGTGCCTGGGCCACGCGCCGGGGTTCTCTTGCGGGATCGAGGTGGACGCCTCCTCCTTCGGGAGGGACGCGTTCCTGCAGGGCACGACCGGGTACGTGTACGACGTGCTGTTCTCGGTGGACGAGTTCGCCACGGGGCTCCCCGGCGGCGGCCCGCGGAGCGTCACCGGCGAGGCGTCCTTCTTCGAGGCGGCGGCCGACATCTTCGTGACCCCGATCGACACGCCGGGGCCGATCTTCGCGTTCGGCGAGAACGTGCTCCTGCGGGACGGCAACGGCGAGGGGGACCTCAGCGGGCAGGGCCCGGCCCTGGCGCCCGGCGTGGGCCTCAAGGAGCCCCTCGTGCCGAGCCCGACGGTGCCGGAGACGGGGGACAACCTGGACAGCCTCGACCTGCGGACCATGGGGTCGCCCACGCTGCCCTACTTCTTCTCCCTGGAGGGCGGGCTCCCGGACCCCAACCAGCCCAACGTTCCCGTGGCCAACTCGGCGGGCAACCAGACGGACCCGAACGGCTTCCCCTTCCGCGGCGGCGACGTGATCGTGCTGAACGGCCAGGGGCAGACCCTGCTCTACGCGTCGTCGGACGTGCTCGGGCTGGACGGCGTGGGCGGGCCGAACTCCGACGACATCGACGCCCTCGTGCTGCGGGAGAACGGCATCCCCGGCTATCAGCGCTCGCAGACGCCCTTCGACTGGCTGGGGCTCCAGGGGCCGCCCACGGACCTCCTCCTCTACTCCGTGCGCCGCGGCTCGGCCGTGATCGGGCAACCCGACAGCCGCTTCGGCCTCCCGATCGGGGAGGGGGACCTCCTGGGCCCGCCGGTTCCCGGGGCGTCGACCCCCGCCATCTACATCAACGCCGAGCGCATGGGGCTCAACCCTGGCGACGATCTGGTCGCCTGCGACCTCCGTGACGGCGAGCAGCGCCCGATCGACGACTGCAACGAGAACGGCATCGACGACGCCGTCGACATCCTCAACGGCGCCGCCGACAAGGACGGCAACGGGATCCCGGACGAGTGCGAGGAGGTGGGCAAGCCGGACTGCGACTGCGACGACGCCCCCGAGTCGGCCTGCGGGAACACGGCCGGCGCGAACGAGGGGTGCGCGAACAACACCGGGCAGGGCGGCAAGCTG
>JASFWR010000146.1:0-8521 GCA_050049155.1 Planctomycetota bacterium
CGCGGTCGCCTTCGAAGTGCGCCCGCGACCAGTCCGGGCTGGCGTGCAGCACCCACGCGTCCCCAGACGGGCGGCCCGGCTTCGAGCTGTTGCGGCAGACCCAGGAGAGCGGTCCGGCGTTCACGAAGGCGCCGTCGAAGGGGACCTCGTAGGGGCGCTCGAACGCGACCATCACGGCCAGGCAGGGGTCCATCTCCACGGCGGACGCCAGGCCCTGGAGGCGCGGCGAGCCGGTGAGCAGGGGCGCCGCCTGCGCCGGCGGGGTCGTGACGAGCACCGCGTCGAAGGACCCCTCGAGGGGGCCGCCGTCCTCGAGCTCCACCGACCAACCGCCCTCGTCCCGGGTCAGGCCCGTGACGCGCCTCCCCTGGCGCACGTCGAGGTGTCGCGCCAGCCGGCCGGCCACGGCGCTCATGCCCGGCACGCCGACGAAGCGCTCGCCGCTCCGCTCCCGCGCCGCGGGCGCGCCGAGCTCGTCGATGACGGCGAGCCGCCCGTCCCAGGGCGCGACGGATCCCTCCTCCACCCACTGGTCCACCACGCGTCGGAAGCGGCGGTCCCTGGCGGTGAAGTACTGGGCGCCGTGGTCGAAGGCGGCGACGTCGGCCCGGCGGGTGGACGCGCGGCCGCCGGCGCCGCGCCCCTTGTCCACGAGGACCACCTCGTGCCCGGCGTCGGTCAGCGCCTCCGCGGCCGCGACGCCGCAGAGGCCCGCCCCCACCACGGCCACGCGCAGGGCGCGCGACGAGGGGCGCGCGGCGCGGGCCCCGTAGCGCTCCACGTCGAGGCGCTGCGCGTGCACCTCCGTGGACCGCCCCCGGAGCTCGCCGGTGATCGGCTCCGCCGGAGGGAAGGGGCGGTCGAACTGCCCGAGGCACCACAGCAGGCCGCCGTACGACGAGGGGTCCCGGCCATCGAGGGCGTAGCGGTGGTTCATGTCCACCAGCCGCGCGAGGGCCGCCTCCGGCGAGGGCGACCAGGGCACCACGGCCTTGCCCCAGGTCATGCGCAGGTTGTTGTGGAGCTCACCGTGCCGGAGCAGCGACCGCTGGGCCGCGTCCCAGAGCCCGTCCCCCGAGCGCGCGTGCTCCAGGTCCGCGGCAGCGCGCAGGGAGGGGCGCGGGTCGGCGCGGTGGGCGTCGAGCGTCTCGCGCGCCCAGTCGGGGAGCGCGGCGAGCGAGTCCAGGTCCGCGTCGGTGTGGTGGCAGAAGTGCCAGGCGAGCTCGCGCCACACCAGGAGCTCGTCCAGGAACTTGTCCGCGCCGCCCCCGCCCACCGCGGCGGCCTCCCGGGCGACCGTGAACGGGGACACCATGCCGAAGTGCAGGTACGGGGAGAGCCGCGAGACCCCGGGGCGCAGGGCATCGTTGCGGTCCCGTGCGTAGCGCGTGAGGGGCCCGTCCCGGAAGGCCTCCCACCGGGCCCGCCCCGCCCGGCTCCCCCCCGGCGTGTGCCGGACCGGCCCGACGCCGTGGTCGATCTCGCAGGCCGCCACGAGGTCCGCGACGTCGTGCTCCCTCGGGTCCACCGGTTCGAAGGGCAGGGGGCCGTCGAAGGCGGCGGGCGCCGGCTGCTCCTCCGGCTCCCAGCCCAGCCACTCCTTGCGCGCCTTGGAGGAGGCCTTCTTGAAGGCGAAGGCGCGGTCGTACCCGCGGCGCGTGGCGCACATCGGCACCACGCACGCCGCGTCCACCTCCACCACCGGCGCCTCGATGCCCGCCCGCAGCGCCGCGGTCCAGCGGTCCACCGGCGCCACGGGGACCGCGTCGCAGACCACCAGCGCGGCGCGCTCGGCGAGCCGCCGGAGGCCGGGCTCGCGGTGCCCCGGCCGGCCGAGGTGGAAAGCGTGGCGGACCCCGCGCGCCTCGAGGTCGGCGGCGAGGTCGCGCGCGCCCTCGAGGACGAAGGTCCACAGGCGGTCGGACGCGTGGGGGTGGCGCTCGTCGAGCGCCTGGTAGACCAGCAGCGGGAGGTCGAGCGCCCGCGCCGCGGCGCAGGCGGCCTCGAGCGCCGGGTTGGACTCCGCGCGGAGTGCGGCACGGAGCCACAGGAGCACGAGCTCGCCGCCCTCTCGGACCGTCTCACCCTGATCGAGGAGGCGGCGCCCCAGGTCCTCCGGGACCAGATCGACGACGAGCGTGGCCATGCCCTCGGCTTTCGCAGGCGCCCCTGCCGGCGATGCAACCAGCCGCGCCGCGGGCGAGGGGGTCCCCGGACCGGATCTTCCCGTGACCTTCGCCGTAGATCCCGCAGTTGCGCGTCCCGCCCGACTCCACGATGTTTGAGCAGCGTATCGGCGCGGCCTGGCCGCGTCGGGCCGCGCCTGCCCACCATGTCCGACGACGCCCGATCCTCCCTGGAGGCGCGCCTGCGCCTCGGCGCCACGGGTGACCCCGAGGCCCGGCGAGACGTGGTCGAGCGGCTGCGCGGCGAGCTCTCCACGAGCCTCCAGCGCCTCCAGCGCCAGAGCGAGGGCGCCGGACCCGAAACCGCGGGCCTCGACATGATCGAGGTGACGCGGCACCTCTCCGTCCTCCTCCTGAGCGAGGAGTCGAGCCAGGAGCTGCGCCCGGAGCTCATGCGCGGGCTCGCCGTCGCCCTCGGCCAGGCCCTGGCCGACGCGGGCCACGCCCGGACGGACCTCGGGCCCAGGGTCCTCCTCGCCCCCACCCCGGCGGGCGCGCCGAGGCGTACCGTGCCCACGCGGGGGCTCGCCGACGCCCTCGATCGCATGGAGCAGCTCAAGGGCGACGGCAGCCTGCTGACGATCCTCTGCCTGGTGCTGGGCCTCTCCGTCGACGAGTGCGCCGGGGCGCTCCAGCGCTCGAGCGACGTGGTCCAGCTCGAGTGGCTGATGGCGCGGGACTGGATGGCCCGCGAGCTCGGCCTCCAGCGCGACGCCGGGAACGCCTGACGGTCCACGCCCCCAGGTCGGCGTAGACTGCCAGGGCCATGGACGCCGCTGACCTCGACCTCCGGGAGCGCTTCGAGCGGGACGGCTTCGTCGTCCTCCCCGGCGCCGTCGACCCGTCGACCCTCGAGCGGCTCCGCGCGGCCGTGGAGGCGCACGTGGCCGCCCACGACCACGACCGGGACCGGGAGGTCTTCCGCACGGACGACCGGGACGCCGGACGCGAGGAGGCCTTCTTCGCCTCGGCGCGGGGTGTGCGGGGCTTCCTCGAGGCGGAGGCCCTGGACGAGGCCGGGGAGCTGCGGGTCCCCCGCGAGCGGTCCCTCAACAAGCTGGGGCACGCCCTGCACGACCTGGACCCGGCCTTCGGCGACCTCGCCCGGAGCGCGCCCGTGCGCGCGGCCTTCGCGGCGGGCGGCCTGGAGTACCCGCGCCTGGTGCAGACCATGGTGATCTTCAAGCAGCCGGACATCGGCGGCGAGGTCCGCTGGCACCAGGACGCCAGCTACCTCCTGAGCAGCCCGCAGCGCGTGGTGGGAATCTGGCTGGCCCTCGAGGACGCGGACCGGACCAACGGCTGCCTCTGGATGGCTCCCGGCGCGCACCGCGGCCCCCTGCGGGAGCGTTACGAGGTGGACTGGAGCCGCCGCGAGGGAACGCTGCACGACCTCGACCCGGCGCCGTGGCCGGAGGAGGCCGTCCCGCTCGAGGTCGGGGCCGGCTCGCTGGTCGTCTTCCACGACCACATGCCCCACCGCTCGGACGCGAACCGCGGCTCGCGCTCCCGCGTCGCCGTCACCCTCCACGCCCACGACCGGGGCGCCCGGTGGTGCGCGGAGAACTGGCTCCAGCGGGACCCGCTCCCCCCCTTCGACCTCTGAGGCGGCCGAGGCGGCTCGGTCAGTCGCCGCGCCCGCCCTCGAAGCGCGCGTAGAGCTCCTCGATCGGCCCGGGCTCCCCGATGACGAGGAGCCGATCGCCGCTGAGCAGCACGGTCTCCCCGCGCGGCACCAGGGTGCGCCCCGCGCGCCGGACGGCGACCACCAGGCAGTCCTCCGGGAGCTCCAGCTCCCGGACCCGCCGGCCGGCGAGCTCGTGTGCGGCGCTCCCCGGGGACATCTCGATCGAGATGTAGCGCTCGTTCCGCAGGAAGATCTCCCGGAGCTGGACCTCGTTCGGCGCGCCCAGCCACTCCTCGATGAAGCGCTCCTCGTCGATCCGGCTGGCCAGCTGCGCCAGCATGCGCAGGTGCTGGCTCGGGTCACCCGCGGGGCTCACGAGGAAGAACACCGCGTGCACGCCCGCGGACCGGGTCTCCTGCCCGAAGACGTCGCCGCCGGCGATGGTCAGCCCCGCGCGGCTGCGCGCGAGGACCAGGAAGGGCCGGTCCAGGCCCTCGAGGTGCATGTGGGGCAGGGCCACCCCCTTGGACACCGGCGTCGCACCCGTGCGCGTGCCCTCCGTGAAGCCGTCCACGAAGGTGTCGGCGTCGAACCCGGTGCGCGCGTGGAGGGCGCTGGCCGCCCGCTGGACGAGGGCGTCGAAGTCCTCCCCCTCGCGCAGGTCGATCACCGAGGAGTTGAAGACCACCTCGTCGAAGGGGTCCTCGTCCCTGAGGCCCTTCTGCTTCAGGATGCCGCGGAGCTCGGAGTCGAGGTCCTCGTGACGCTGCTCGCCGAGCCGCGCGAACACGTGGAAGAGCGCGCCCCGCCGCTCGACCCGCTCCCGGGCGTAGCTCCAGTACCACGCGATCCCGCCGGCCACGAGGCCGAGGCTGAAGAGCGTGGGCATGATCCCCATGGCCGCGATCAGGAGGAACGGGGCGAAGATCCCGAACAGCGGGAGCCACGGGTACAGCGGCGCCCGGAAGCCGGGGTCGTAGGAGCTGAGCCCGCTCTCCCGCATGACGATGACCGCCAGGCACTGGAGCGCGAAGATGAACAGCTGGAAGGCGCTCGCCAGCTTCGCGATCCCCAGCGGGTCGAGGAACAGCACGATCGTGACCACGAGGCCCACGCTCAGCAGGATCGAGCGCAGCGGCGTGCCGCGGCTGCCGACGCGGGCCAGGGCCGGCGGGAGCAGGTCGTCCCCCGCCATGGCCATGGGGTACCGCGACGCGCTCAGGATGCCGGCGTTGGCCACGGAGAAGAACGCCAGCAGGGCCGCGACCGTGATGATCGCCATGCCCGTGTCCCCTGCGATGACGGCGGCGGCCTGGGCCATGGGGGTCTCGCTGCCGCTGAGCTCGGCCATGGGGACCACCCCGACCATGACCGAGGTGGTCACGAGGTAGATCACCAGGGCGGTGAGCATCGACAGGAAGACCGCCCGAGGCAGGGTCTTCTCGGGGTCCTTGATCTCCTCCGCGACGCTGATGACCTTCGTCACGCCGACGTACGAGATGTACACGGTCCCCGCCGTCGCGATGATCGCGTCCGGCCCCGAGCTGAAGAAGCCCGCGAACGCCGCGGGATCGATCTCCGGCACGCCGAGGAACGAGAAGGCCGCGATGATGAGCATCAGCGTGCCGACCAGGAGCCGCTGGAAGACCGCGGTTTTCTTGGCCCCGAGGGCGTTGACCACCCCGAAGAGGGCCGCGAAGCCGACGGCGATCCCCTTCGTCAGCAGGGGGCTCGGCTCGAGGTACAGGGACACGTAGGCGCCGAGGCCGACGAGCGCGAAGGAGGTCTTCAGGATCAGCGCGAGCCAGGTCCCGATCCCCCCCACAGTCCCGGCGAGGGGCCCCAGGCTGCGGTCGAGGAAGTAGTAGGTGCCCCCCGCCTTGGGCATGGCGGTGGCCAGCTCGACCTTGCAGAGCACGGCGGGCACGAGGGGCACGGCCGCGATCAGGTAGCACAGGGTGATCGCGGCCCCGGCCTGGCCGGCCGCGATCCCCGGCAGGAGGAACAGGCCGGCGGACAGGGTCGCCCCGGTGGCGAGGGCGTACACGTCGAGCAGGCGAAGCTCCTTGGACAGCTTGCCCGTGCCAGCGCCCCCCTCGCCCGTATCAGCACTCTGAGCCATCGGCGTCAGGGTAGCGACTCGAAGGGGCTCCCCACCATGGGAACCGGCAGCACCACCGCGGGATCCGGCGGCGGGTCGCGCTCAGGACACGGGGCAGACGAAGTCCTTCGGCTTGAAGCAGAGGATCGACTCGTCCACCTGCGGCAGCACGCGCTCCGCCACGGTCCCCACGTCGAAGCCAGGGCGCCCGCCGCGGGAGAGGCTGCCCATGACGAGCACGTCGGGGCGCTCCTGCTCGACCTTCTCCAGGATCTGGACGTGGGGGTCGCCGCGCTCGAGGTGGAGCGTCGGGTCCACGTCCAGCGCGTCGGCCTGCCGCTCCAGGGAGGCCAGCTCGCGGGTGCGGATCTCCTCCACCCGCGCGGTGTACTCGTCCTCGGAGAGGTCCGCCGCCGCTCGCTGCTCCGCCCAGGTGAGGTTCCACGCGTGCAGCAGGTGCAGCTCGCCCGAGGAGGCCGCCGCCAGCCACGCCGAGGCCGCCAGCAGGTCGTCGGTGACCGGGGAGAAGTCCGTGCACGCGAGCACGTGCCGGTGGTGCAGGTCGTGGTCCGGCTTCACCAGCCAGACCGGCGCCGGGCACTTGCGGAGGAGCTTGACCGCCGTGCTGCCGATCTGGCGACGCCCGCGGTCCGCGGCGGAGCGCTTCCCGGCCAGCACCAGCTCCGCGCCGTCCTCGAGGGCGGCGCGCGTCAGCGCGAGCCACGGGTACTCCTCGCACACCCGGATCTTCGCGGAGGCGCCGTCCGCCTCCACCAGGGCGCCCAGCTCCTGGAGCTCCTCCGTCGCCTTGCTGGCGAGCTCCACCGGGCCGCTCCCGTCCTCCGCCCAGGCGGCGTGCAGCAGCGTCACCTCGGCCCCGGTCCGGGAGGACAGCCAGGCGGCCTGGCGGGCCGCCCGCACCGAGCCGACGTCGGGGACGCCGGTGCGGGGGTGGAGGCCCACCCCCACGACGATGTTCCGGATGGTGTCCAAGGCGGATCAGACGGTACGGCGCGGCCCCGTGAGGCCCTCCTCGATCTCGGCGCGGCGCGCCTCGTAGCCCCGGCGCCCCATGAGCGCGTAGGCGGCGACCTTACCCGCCTCGACCCCCGGCTGGTCGAAGGCGTCCACCCCGTAGTGCTCCCCCATCACCGCGACCGCCAGCTCCATCATGTAGAGGTACTGCCCCACGTTGTGGGCCGTGACGGCGGGGAACGAGATGGTCACGTTCGGCCGCCGGGCGTCGGTGAGGGCGATGCGGGTGCCGTCGCGCTCCGCCGCGAAGAGCTCGTTCATGGTGCGCCCCCCGAGGTAGGCGAGGGCGTCGTGCTCCTGGAACGCGGCCGGGATCTCCACCGTGTGGTCCGGGCGGTCCACGGAGAGCAGGGTGAACCACTTGTCGTGGGGCCCCTCCACGTAGAGCTGGACCTGGCTGTGCTGGTCGGTCACGCCGATGGCCGACACGGGGGTCGGGCCGGCGAACACCTCGGCGCCGTCGCGCGAGTGGCGCTTGCCGATGGACTCCGCGAGCAGCTGGGCGTACCAGTCCCCGAGGCAGGCGAGCCGCTGGCTGTAGGCGAAGGTCACCGCCATCGGGTTCCCCTTCTCCTCCTGCATGAGGTACTGGATCGCCGCGTAGACCAGCGCCGGGTTCTCCATCAGAGGGGCCTCCCGGCAGCGCTCGTCCATGGCCGCGGCGCCCGCGAGCAGGCCGGGCACGTCGATGCCGATGAGCGCGCTGGAGACCAGGCCCACGGGGGAGAGCACGCTGAAGCGCCCGCCCACCCCGTCGGGGACCACGAAGGACTGGTACCCCTCCGACTCCACGATCGGCCGCAGCACGCCCTTCTCCGCGTCCGTGGTCACGACCATGTGGCGCCGGTGCCCCTCGTGGCCGAGGGCGGCGATGAGCCGGTCCCGGAGCACCAGGAACTGGCTCATGGTCTCGGCCGTCGAGCCGGACTTCGAGATCACGTTGAACAGGCAAGTGCTCGGGTCGACCGTGTCGAGGAACTCGCCGATGAGGTCGGGGTCCACGTTGTCCAGCACGTGGAGCCGCGGGAGCCCCGCCGGCGGCTGGAGGTCGTGGAAGGGGCTGGAGAGCGCGCGGTGCAGCGCCCGGTTCCCCAGGGCGGAGCCGCCGATGCCGAGCACGACCACGTTCTCGAACTGCCCCTGTACGGAGGCCGCGTAGTCCATCACGTCCTGCTGGACGTCGGCCTGGTGCGGGAGGTCCAGCCAGCGGAGGTCCTTCGCGCGACGCGCCTGGACCGCCGCGAGGGCGGCCGCCGAGCGGTCGGTGAGGGCCTCGAGCGCGGAGAGGTCGAGGCCGTGCTCGGGGCCGACGGCGTCGGAGAGGACGTTGGTGTAGTCGAGGGAGAGGCGGTCCAAGGGGGTCACCGAGGGCTGGGCGTCCGGGAGGGAGCCCGAGAGGGTACCCGCGGGGCCCGGCCAGGGGAGCGTCCCCTCGCCCGAGTCTCTCCCGCCCCTAGTCGTCCCGCCCCTGGGAGCCGAGGAACAGCATCACGTAGTAGGCGAGGGTCGCCACCGAGGTGACGGCGCCGGCCACGTAGGTCATGGCCGCCGCCCCCAGGACCCGGTCGACGC
>JASFWR010000147.1:0-8473 GCA_050049155.1 Planctomycetota bacterium
CCGGCTCGCCTCGGTGCTCGCCGCCGGGCTCGCCAGCGTGGGCGCGAAGGTGGGGCTCGGGCTCGCGGCCGCCGCCTCCGTCGCCGGGCTTGTAGCGGTGCCGCCGGGGCGCGTGCGCCGTCGCGCGCTCGGGCTCCTCGCGGGGTTCGTCCTGCTCTGGGTGCTGGTGGCGGGCCTGACCGGGATGGTCCCCGCCGCCACGGCCCAGGGGCACTGGGTCCAGTTCGTCCGGCTCGCGCCCCTGATTCACGCTGGCCTCCTGTTCGTCGCCCTGAGCGCGGGCCCGGCCCTGCGCCTCGGCGTGGAGGAGGTGGCCTCGAACCGGGTGGCCCGGGTGGCCGCGGCGGGGCTGGTGCTGCTGGGCGGGGTCCACTGGGTCGGGACGGTCCGCGCCGGGGACCTGGGCTCGGCGGGGCGGAACCTGGCGGCGCTCCGCGGGACCACCGGCGTGGAGCTGCGGGGGGCCTTCGTCAAGCTCGCGCCGCGCCTGGAGGACCCGGAGGTCAACGACCTCGCGCTGCGCGCCGCCCGCTCCGTGGTGGGGCTCGCGCGGATCGACGACCCGCGCTCCGCTCTCCTCTCCGCGGAGCTCGCGGCCGCGGCGGCCCAGGACGCGGGCGGCGTGGGGGCGGACGAGCTGCTGGAGGCCCTCGCGGCGGAGCTCGGCGACGGTCACCCCCGGGAGGCCCTGGCCCTCGGCCTGGGGCCGGTGGTCTTCCGCGAGCACCAGGGGGACGTGCGGCGGGCCCTCTCGAGCGAGGCGCTGAGCCCTGTGCTCGCCGAGGCCCTGGGGCGCTACGGGAGCGGCTGGGTGAGCTACCCGCCCTTCGTCTCCGTGGAGCTGGAGAAGGCGGCGGGGACCCTCCACGAGGAGGCCTTCCTGCGCGGGCTCGGGCGGCGGGTGTTCCGCTCCTCCGTGATCCAGCCCTACTGGGGGGCGCTGCTGCGGGTCCCGCTGGTCCTCCGCCCGGTGGAGGCGCGGGCGCGGGTGGCCGAGGTGCTCGACGCCGCGGGCGCCTCCGACGTGGCGCGGGCCGCCGTGCTGCGCGGGTTCGACGACGCCGAGGGAGACTTCCAGGCGCCCGGGACTACACTGCGGCCATGAGCGCGAAGCGTGCGAAGAAGGGGGAGGCCCCCGCGAAGTTCGACGAGAGCCTCGAGCGCCTCGAGGAGGTCGTGGCGGAGCTCGAGGAGGGCGGCCTCGGCCTCGAGGAGGCCCTCGAGCGGTACAAGGAGGGCGTGGGGCTGCTCAAGGGGTGCCGGGAGCGGCTGGCGGGCTTCCGCGCCCAGGTGGAGGAGCTCACGGCGGACGGGGTCGTCGACCACGCGGGGGACCCCGACGTGGGCGCGGACCTCGCCGAGGACGGCGGATCCATGGACGGCCCGATGGGCGGGTCCATGGACGGGCTCGACACCCCCTTCTGAGGCCGCGCCCGAGGCTCGCCCCTTTGGAAGGACGGACGGACACCGAGGGCGTGGCGGCCGCCGGTCGCTGGCTCGAGGACTCGAGGCGGTGGTTCGAGGAGGCGCTCGCGCGCTTCCTGGCGGGCGCGGACCTGGGCCCGCCGGCGCTCCGGGAGGCGCTCGAGTACGCCCTGCTCGGCGGCGGCAAGCGCGTCCGCCCGGCGATCGTCCGCCTGGTGGCGGGGGAGGCCGCGGACCCCGCCGCGGTGGAGGCGGCCGCGGTGGCGGTGGAGTGCATTCACACCTACAGCCTCGTGCACGACGACCTGCCGTGCATGGACGACGACGACCTCCGGCGGGGCCGCCCCACCGTGCACCGGGCCTACTCCGAGGCCACGGCGGTGCTCGTGGGGGACGGGCTGCAGGCCCTGGCCTTCGAGGCCCTGGCGGGTGCGCCCGAGGGGGCCGCGGCCATGACCCGGGCCCTGGCCCGGGGCGCCGGGCCCGCGGGCATGGTCGGGGGCCAGGCCCTGGACCTCGACGGGGAGGGCCGGGACCTCGGGGTGGAGGCCGTGCGGGAGATCCACCGCACCAAGACCGCGGCGTTGCTCGCGGCCAGCGCGGAGCTCGGGGCCCTCGCCGGGGGCTCGGACCCCGCGCGCGTCGAGCTCGCCGGCCGCTTCGGGCTCGCTCTGGGAATGTGCTTCCAGGCCACGGACGACGTCCTCGACGTCACCGGGGACGCAACGACCCTGGGCAAGACCCCCGGGAAGGACGCCGGGGCGGCCAAGGGCACCCTCGTGGCGGCCCTGGGGCTGGAGGGGGCGCGGGACGAGGCGCGGCTGCGTGCGTCCGAAGCGCACACCTGCGCGAAGGGACTGGGGCTGGGCGGGCTCGGTGAGGGACTCATCGAGCTCCTGCTCCGCCGGAACTCCTGATGCGCCCTGCATTCGGGCCGCCCCGCGGCCTACCCTTGAGGGCGCGAGGGCGCCCCAACCCCCTGGGCGCACCGGACATGACGGACCTGGACGGCACCATCGAACAGCGGCTGGACGACGAGCCGGACGCCGCGATCCTCCCCGGGATCGACGGCCCGGAGGACGTGAAGGCCCTGGACCGGGAGCGGCTCCCGCAGCTCTGCGCCGAGGTGCGGGGCTTCCTCCTCGAAAGCGTCCAGCGCACGGGCGGGCACCTGGGGTCCAACCTGGGGGTGGTGGAGCTCACCACCGCCCTGCACCGGGTCTTCGACTTCAAGCGGGACCGGATCGTCTGGGACGTCTCCCACCAGGCCTACCCGCACAAGGTCCTGACCGGTCGGAAGGACCGCTTCGACACCCTCCGGCGGACCGACGGGCTGTGCGGGTTCACCCACCCCGAGGAGTCCCCCTACGACCTCTTCCACACCGGCCACGCCGGGACGAGCGTCAGCCTCGGCGTCGGGCTCGCCGCGGGGATGGCGGTGGAGCAGGACCCGCCCCACGTGGTCAGCGTGATCGGGGACGCCTCCCTGGGCGCCGGCGTCGCCTTCGAGGCCCTCAACCACGCGGGCGCCAGCCGCCCGAAGATGCTCGTGGTCCTCAACGACAACGAGTGGTCGATCTCGCGCTCGGTCGGGTCCCTCTCCAAGTACCTGACCAAGATCCGCGGCAGCCGCCTCGTCCAGCGGGCGGGGCAGGAGACCAAGAGCCTCGTGCAGTCCATCCCGCTCATCGGCCGGCGCGTGGACAAGGCGCTGGACGACATGGGCGAGGTCCTGCGCCACGTGTTCGTCCCCGGCCACGTGTTCGAGGAGCTCGGCGTGCGCTACGTGGGCCCGGTGGACGGTCACGACGTCAACGGCCTCGTGGACGTGCTGGAGAAGGTGCGCCACCTCGACGGGGTCGTGCTGCTGCACGTGCTCACCGAGAAGGGCAAGGGGCACCCCGACGGCCCCAACCACCCCGAGCGGGTGCACGCCGTCGCCGCGCCGAAGCCGCCGGGCAAGCTCGAGCCGCCGGCGGACGCCCCGCCCGAGGCGCCGGCCTTCACGAAGGTCTTCGCGGCCTCGCTCATCGACCACGCCAGCCGGGACCTGCGGGTCCACGCCCTCTCCGCGGCCATGCCGTCGGGCACCGGGCTCGACCGGTTCGCGGAGGTGCACCCCTCGCGCTTCCACGACACGGGGATCTGCGAGCAGCACGCGGTGGCCATGGCCGCCGGCATGGCGAAGGCGGGCCTGCGGCCCGTGGCGGCGATCTACTCGACGTTCCTCCAGCGGGGCTTCGACCAGGTCTTCCAGGAAGTGGCGCTGCAGAACCTCCCCGTGGTGTTCGCCCTCGACCGCGCCGGGCCGGTGGGCCAGGACGGGCCGACCCACAACGGCGTCTTCGACATCGCCTATCTGCGGACGCTGCCGAACATGGTCCTGGCCGCGCCGCGGGACGCCACGGACGTGGACCGCGTCATGGGCCTCGCCCTCAAGCACGACGGGCCGTTCGCCCTCCGCTTCCCCCGGGGCAAGGTCCCCGCGCGCGAGGAGGTCTCCGCCCACGAGCGCGAGCCCATGGCCGTCGGCCGGGCCGAGGTGCTCCGGGACGGCGAGGAGGGAGGTCTGGTGCTGTGGGCGTACGGCGTCATGGTCTCCACGGCGCTGGAGGTGGCCCACGACCTCGCCCGCCGCGGGGTCGAGGTGGGCGTCGTGGACGCGCGCTTCGCCAAGCCCATCGACGAGGAGCTGCTCGGCCGGCACCTCGCTCGCTTCCGCCACGTGGTCACCCTCGAGGACCACCAGCGCGCCGGCGGGTTCGGCTCGGCGGTCCTGGAGGCCGCGGCCCGCGCCCGGGTCGACGGCCGCCCCGCGAGCGTGCGGGTGCTCGGGATCCCGGACCGCTACGTGGACCACATGACCACCCGGGAGGAGCAGCTCGCCTCGGCCGGGCTCGACGCGGCGTCCGTCACCCGCGTGGTCTCCCAGCTCCTGGGCAAGGTCAAGGTCTGAGGCGGCCGCGCCGTGTCGGACTCGAGCTCGCCCGACGGCCACGCGCCCGCCCCCGGTGAGGGGGAGGTGGGCGAGCGCTTCGAGCCCGCGGGCGGGAAGATCCGCTCGGTGCTGCTGCTCGCGGACGGCCGCAAGCCGCCCGTGCAGGAGGCGCTGGGGGAGGTGTCCTCCTTCCTCGAGAGCCGCGGCGTCCACGTGGAGGTCCACCCGGACGTGCGCGCCCTCCGTGACGGCGACGCGGAGCCGGGCGGCGCCCGCGCGGACCTCGTGGTCGTGCTCGGCGGGGACGGCAGCGTCCTCACCGCGGCCCACGCCTTCCAGGCCGCCCCGGTCCCCACCATCGGGATCAACTTCGGGCGCGTGGGCTTCCTGGCCTCCCTCGAGATCTCGGCCTGGGAGGCCGGGCTGGTGGAGGTGCTCGAGGGCCGCGCGGTGGTGGAGCGCCGCATGCGCCTCGAGGCCCGGGTGCGGCGGGCGGGGGAGGCCACCTCCGAGGTCCTCTGCGCCATGAACGACGTGGTCATCTCCCGCGGCGAGGCGCCCAAGATGGCGGCGATCCGGCTCTCCTCCGCGGGCCGTGAGGTGTCCAGCTACCGCGCGGACGGGCTGATCTTCGCGACGCCCAGCGGCTCGACGGCCTACTCGCTCGCGGCCGGCGGCCCGATCCTCGACCCCGCCCTCAGGGCCGTGGTCGTGACCCCGATCTCGGCCCACTCCCTGGCCATGCGCCCCCTGGTGCTGGACCCCGAGGCGGCCCTCGAGGCGGCGGTCATCGACTCCCCGAGTCCGGTCTCCCTCGACGTGGACGGCCGCCGGGTGGGCTCCCTCTCGGCCGGCGACGCCGTCCTGCTGGGGGCTGCCCGGGAACCGTACCCGCTCCTCACGGTGCCCTCGTTCGGCCCGTGGCAGCGCCTGCGGGATCGCCTGGGCTGGGCCGGGCGGCTGGACGAGCGCGCTGGCGACTGAGCCCACGACGTGGGCTCACAACTCCGGCCCGGTGCTCGGATCCACCGACCGGGTCCAGAGGTCGGCGCCGGCCTCAGGAGGGCTCTTCGGCGCCCTTCAGCCACTCGAGGCGGCGCACGCCCATGCGGGCCATGTACCAGAACCCGAGGACGCCGAGGGCGAAGGTGGCGGTGGCGAAGGCCACGAGGCGCGGGGTCTGAGGGATGATGAGGACCGCGGCCACGAACTGGACGAGGATCGAGGCGTAGAGGAGGCGGGCCACGAACAGGCGGCTGCGGGTGCGGATGAAGCGCGCGCCGAAGGGGGCGCCCACCACCACGATGGGCACGCAGACCCACCAGAAGTCCCAGGCCGCCGGGGACAGCTCGCCCTGGACCCCGCCGCGGTAGAGGGTGCCCACGATGGCGTTGCCGGCCATCAGGACCACGGAGGTCGGCGTGGCGATGGCCTCGGAGATGCGCAGGCGCAGGACCAGCAGCGAGAAGGTCACGATGTCGAGCCCGCTGCCCGTGATCGAGCTGATGACGCCGCCCACCGCGCCGAAGGCGATGAGGAGCACGGCGTGGCGGGGCAGGAAGCGCTGGATCTGGTCGTGGACCTCGCGGTCCCGGTAGCGGTTGATCCAGTAGAGCGCCACGGCGAAGGCGAGCCACGACGCGGTGAACAGCATCTTGGCGTAGGCCGGCTGGAGGCGCGGCGCGACGTGCTCGAGCCCGAGGACGATCCCGGCGGCGCCGCCCAGGGACGACCAGAGCAGCGCCGGGACCACCACGGGGGTCCGTGTCCACAGGATCGTCGCCGAGGCGGCGGTCATCCCCACCGCCTGGATCATGAGCGAGAAGTCCCGGGCCACGCTGGGGGGGATCTGGAACCCCAGGGTCATCACGGGGAAGGCGACGGCGCCGCCGCCCTCGCTGGTGGCGCCGGCGATGAAGGAGCCGAACGCCATGGTGACGCTCATGAACCAGTTCTCGACGAACAGGCCGAAGCGGTCCCCGTACAGCATCAGGGCGAGCCAGCCCGTCCAGATCACGGCGACGGTCACGCCGATGGACGTGCTCGCCGATCGAGAGCCCTGCGTCGACATCCTCAGGTGGGGATCGGGGAGGAGGAGTCCGCCTGGATGAGACCGTCCTCCATGTAGAGGACCCGCTCGCAGCGCTTGGCGAGGCGCTCGTCGTGGGTGACCAGCATCAGTGCCACCCCGCGCTCGGACTGCTCGTCCAGGAGGATCTCGAGGACCTTCTCGCCGGTTCCCCGGTCCAGGTTCCCGGTGGGCTCGTCGGCGATCAGGATCGGCGGGTCGAGGAGGAGCGCGCGCGCGATCGCGATGCGCTGCTGCTCGCCACCGGAGAGCTGGGCCGGGCGGTGCCCGAGGCGGTCACCGAGACCGAATCGGCAGAGCATCTCGGTGGCGCGGTCCACGAACTCCTCGCGCGCGGCGCGGTAGGCGCCGCGGCTGAGCTTGATCATCGCCGGCAGCACCGCGTTCTCCACGGCCGAGAGCTCGGGGAGCAGGTGGTAGAACTGGAAGACGAAGCCGATCTTCTCGTTGCGGAGGTGCGCGCGCCGGCGGGGGGCGAGGGCCCAGGCGTCCTCGCCGGCCACGGTCACGGAGCCCTCGGTGGGGCGGTCGAGGAGCCCGAGCACGTTGAGCAGGGTGGTCTTGCCCGCCCCGGACGTGCCCATCAGCGCGAGGCGCTCGCCGGCTCGCAGCTCCAGGTCGATCCCGTGGAGGATCTCGAGGCGGCGGTCGCCCACGGGGAAGGAGCGGCGCACGCCGGAGCAGGCGAGGACCACCTCGCCCGCGCCCTCGGCGTGGGCGGCGGCGGAGGGCGCCGCGACCCTCTCGCCGGCGTCCTGCCCGTGGGCGTCGGCCTCGACGCGGAGCGGATCCATGGGGGCGTCGCTCATTCGTGTCGCAGCGCCTCCACGGGGTCGAGGCGCGAGGCGCGCCAGGCCGGGATGGCCGCGAAGAGCAGGGTGCTGCCCACGGCCCCGCCGACGATCCACGCCACGCCGGTGAAGGACACCTCCGCGGGGATGTAGTCGAACAGGTAGATGTCTCGGTTGAAGATCTGGAAGCCGAAGGTGCTGGACAGCTTCCGCTCGATGGCGTCGATGTTGTACGCCCCGAGCACCCCGATGAGCGCCCCGAAGGCGCTCCCGATGACCGCCTCCCAGAGGCCGATCATGAGGAACAGGGTCAGCACCCCCCGGGAGGTGGCCCCGAGCGCGCAGAGGATCCCGATGTCCCGGCGCTTCTCGGTGACCATCATCGAGAGCAGGGCGAAGACCGTGAACCCGGCGACCACGAGCACCAGGCTGAGCATGATGCCCATGAGGGCCTTCTCGTTCTGGATGGCCGCCAGCAGGGTGGCGCGGAAGTCCTCCCAGGTGCGGAGCTCGTTGGCCCGGATCCCGGGCGCGCTGAGGTAGCCCGCGTCGTGCAGCTGTGTCCAGAGGCGGCCGCGCACCGCCTCCTTGTCCCGCTCGTAGTCCTCGAGCTTGATGAGCACCGCGGACCACAGGCGCTCCCGCTGGAGGAAGTCCGCGAGGGCGCGCCGGTCCATGTAGATCCGCCGCGAGTCCGTCTCGTTGTCCTTGCTCCGGAAGCTCCCGACCACCTGGAAGCGGGCGTTGGCGGCGGTCTCGTTGAGCTGGGAGGTGGCCTCGTCGTAGGTGGCGGTGACCAGGGACACCTCCTGCCCGCGCCGCAGGCCCCAGAGGTAGGCGAGCTGCTCGCCCACGAGGATCGGGACCTTCGGGCGGCTGCGACGCTCGCGGATCTCGCGCAGGTTCACGAAGGGGTCGTCCAGGTCCGCGGGGCGCCCCACGTTGCAGAACTTCCCGAGCCCCGGCTTCTTGCCGTACTCCGCCTCCAGGGACGCCCGGAAGTCGGTGGCGGCGGCCTCGCCCTCCACGTCGATGCCCACCAGCTCGATGAGCTGGATGGCGTCCTGCATGGGCTTCTCGAGGGCCGTCTCGCCGCCGTCGGGGGCGAAGATGCCGTACCACTGCAGCTGCGGCGTCGCGGCCGTCACGCCGGGATCGGCCTCGATGATCTCGAGCATCCCCTGGACGTCCGTGCGCATGGGGATCCACTCACCGTCCTCGCGGAGCACG
>JASFWR010000148.1:0-8445 GCA_050049155.1 Planctomycetota bacterium
ACCCCTCGGCCCCCCGGCGCCTCGGTCCCTTGGGGGAGGGAGCCCGTCGACCCCCTTCACCGGGCCCGCGTCGCGTCAGGTCCCGACCGAGGGGTCCGCAGCGCCGGATCGGGCCGGGCGGAGCGCTCGCGGACCGACCCGCACCCCGTGAACGGAGAAAGGCCCCCCACGACGAGGTCGCGGGCGGCCTAACTTCTCCATCCTTCCCTGCGCTGCTCCTAGCTGCGGCTAGCGATCAGGCAGATCTCGGACCTGCAAGATACATAGATACCCCTAGTGTATCTACCTCTCACGGGGAAAACCTTAGGGAGGGCTGGCGGTTGGGCGCCTGGAGGTTGGATCTGACGCCAGAATCACCCCTGGCGACCCCGTGAAGGCCGATCAGCGGCCTGCGGGCCATATGACTCAAATCGAGATCTGCGCGTCCGGAGGGTCGAGATCGACGTGCTCGGATCGCGTCCGGCCACGAACCCACGCCCCGGTGGCCGCCTCGGCGGACGCTCCGGGCTCACCACGGCGGGCGCCCCGGCTCGGGAGCGCTCAGCGCCCGAGCAGGTCGGAGACCTGGCCCTCCCGGTCCGCGGCCTCTCCCCCGGCGGGCTCTCCCCCGAGGCTCCGGATCAGGGCGTCCAGGTACGCGTCCCGGTGGGCGGCGTCCGGGTCGTCGGGCCGGAGGGCCGGGATCTGGCGCTGCAGGTCCAGCTCGATGCAGGCACGCACCATCTCCGCGAGGCGCGCGCTCTCGTCGGAGCGGTCCTCGGCGAGCAGGCCCCCAACGGCCGCTCCGAGGGCCTCCACGGAGTCCCCGCGGGCGTGCGTGGACCGCCGGAGGCACTCCGCGAGCTGCGCCGCCAGCGCGGCGCGGCGGAACCCTCGAGGCGCCGCCTCGAAGGAGGCGCAGGCGACCTCGCCGTACTCGACCGCGCGCTCCATCTCGAGGGCCTCGACCGCCCGCGGCTGCTCCCCGGTGCTCACGGGCTTCCAGCGCACCCGGAGCGTGGCGAGCGCCGCCTCACGGGCCGCCTCACCGCCAGGGAGCTCGAGCTCGTAGAGGCAGGTGACCTGGTGGCCCGCGCCGATCTCGCCGGCGTCCACCGCGTCGTTCCTGAAGTCGCGGTCGGCGACGGCGCGGTTCTCGTACCCGAGCTGGCGCCAGCGGACGACCTGGTTTGGGTCGAACTCCACCTGGATCTTCACGTCCCTCGCGACGGTGACGAAGCTCCCGACGAAGCGCTCGACGATGGCGCGCCGCGCGTCGGCGGCGTCCCCCACGTAGTCGCACACGCCCTGACCGCGGTCGGCGAGCTGCTCGAGGAACGCGTCGTCGTGGTTCGACATGCCCACGCCGATCGTGTTCAGGAAGATCCCGCGCCCCACGCTGTCCGCGACCTCGTCCGCGAGCCGCTCCTGATCGGTCTCACCGAGGTTGGCGACCCCGTCCGAGAGGAACACCACCCGGGTCTGCACGCCCTCCATCAGGGTCATCGACGCCAGGGAGTAGCCCAGCTGGAGCCCCGCCTCGGCGTTGGTGCCCCCTCCGGGCTGCAGCCCGAAGAGCGCCGTCTCGATCGCGTCGCGCGACGACGCCGGGGTCGGCGGGAGCGCCTCGGTGGCGTCCTTGGAGAAGCGCACGATGGCGATGGAGTCCCGGCTGTCCAGCTCGCCGACCAGCAGGCGGATCGCGTGCTTCACCAGCTCCAGCCGGTTGCCCTGGCGCATGGACCCGGAGGTGTCCACCACGAACGTGAGGGCCAGCGGCGGGCGCTCGTCGCGCTCGACGTCCATGGCGCGCACGCCGAGGCGCAGCAGCCAGCGGTCCTCGCGGCCGCCGAAGGGCGAGGGGGCGAGCTCCGCGTGCAGCGCGAAGGCGCCGTCCTCGGGCGCGGCCAGGTCAGGCTCGGCGGCGTTCACGAACTCCTCCGTCCGGACCTGCTCACGCGGCGGCAGGAAGCCCTCGCGGAGCATCCGTCGGGCGAGGCCGTAGCTGGCCGTGTCGACGTCGGCGGCGAAGGTGGAGAGGGCGTCCTGCTTGGCCGGGACGAAGGGGTTGTCCCCCCAGAAGCGGAAGTACATGTCCCGCGGCGACTCCGCGTCTAGGGCCGCGGGCGGGCAGTGGTCCGCGCCGCGCCAAGGGGAGCGAAGGACGGCCTCGAGCTCCTCGTCCGCCTGCTCGGTCTCGAAGTGGCGCTGCGTCGCCCGCTGGTCCTCGACGAGCCCTTCGCCCAGGCTCTCGAGGACCGTGACGCCAGCCGCGGCCGACTCGCCCGCCGCGCGCTTCATGCGCTCCGACGGCGCCGCCTCGCCCCCGGACCGGGAGAGCGGGTCCGCGATCCCGGGCTGGGCCTTCGCTCGCGGCCTCGCGGCCGGCGAGCTCCCGCTCGCGTCCCCACGGGGCACCACGGGTCTGGATCCTGCGGGGCTGGATCCCACGGGGCTGTATCCCACGGGGCTGGGCGCCGAGGGGCCCGGCCGCGCGTTCCCGATGCCGCCGCCGCCGCCCGAGGGCGGCGGGCCCGAGACGCGGCGTTCGCTCGCCGGGGGCACCGCGTCCCCGGGGCCCCGATACTGGCCACCGAGGTCGGGCGCGCCCGCCGGCACGGACGCGTCGGGCGCGGCCCCGCCGCGCCCCGCATAGGACAGCTCGAGGCGCCCCCCTCCGCCCCCGGCACCTCGCCGCCCGTCGAGCTCCGCCCCGGCGACGACGGCGCCCTGAGCGGTGCGGACCTCGAAGTCCTCGAAGACGCCCGGCCCGAGGGAGCCCTCGGTCTGCCGATCAGCGGCGCCGCGCGCGGGCGCGCTCCCGGAGCCCCCTCCGTAGCCCAGGGCGTAGAGGGTGTTCGGTGCCGCCGTCTCCTCGGGCGCGGCCGCCGGCGCGTCGACGCTGGCCACGTCCTCGGCGGGCCCGGGCCCGTCCAACAGGCTCGACGTCAGGGCGAGCCCTCCCCCCACGAGGAGGACGACCGCCGCCGCGGCGCGCACCGCAGGCTGACGGAACCACGCCGGACCACCCAGGACCCTGCCCCCGGGCGCCGCCGCCTCGAGCACGGCCGCCCGCTTCTCCAGGGGCAGCCGATCGCGCGGGTCCTCGCCCAGCGCCGCGACCAACCGGACCGTCGCCTCGAGCTCCTCCCGCTGCGCGCGCAGCTCAGGGGATCGCTCCAGCGCCGCCTCGATCTCGCGCCGCTCCGCCTCGTCCACCTCGCCGAAGACGAGCCTGCAGAGCAGCTCGTGCTGGGCGTCGCGCGGCGCGCCGTCCGCGCCCTCTCGATCGTCGTCTCGTTCCATGCTCATCTCTCCTCAGGCCTCCATCAGCGGGCTCAGGTCGCGGGCGAGGGCCTTCATGCCGACGCTGATCAGCCACCCGACGGTGCCGACCTTGCGGCCCGTGATGTCCGCGATCTCGGCGTAGCTCCGGTCCTCGAACAGCCGCAGCGCGAGGACCTCGCGCTGGTCGTCGGGGAGCGCGGAGATGGATCGCTCCACCGCCGCGCGGGTGTCGTGGCGTTCGACGCCGCGGTCCTCCACCGCCTCGGCGGTGGGGGACCGATCGGCCTCTCGCTCGCGTCGCCGTTGATCGGATCGCATGACGTCCAGGCAGAGGTTCCTCGTGACTCGATGCAGCCACGCGCCGAGGCCACGGACCCCGAGGGCGCGCTCGCCCTCGTCCAGGTCCGGCGGCGCCTTCGCGAGCCGCAGGAACGCCTCCTGCACCACGTCCTCCGCGCCCCCCTGCCGCAGCAGCGTTCGGGCGTGCCGGAGGAGTGGCCCCTCGTACCGAGCGACGAGCCGCTCGAACCCCGACGCGTCGCCGCTCCGCCACTGGTGGAGCAGCGCGGCGTCGGTCGGTTCGGGGGTGGGCTCCTCTCTCTCGGGCATGGTCAGGGGGTTCCGTGGCTCCTGAACGGCGCCGCGGGGCGACTCCTTGGGAGAATCCACGAGTTCTCTCCCCCGCGCCCACTTAGCCGCGAGCGACGGGGCCTGTCACCACTAACCTCGGTGGATGCGCCCGATCCAGCACCCCGACATCCCCACGCCCGCCGGGCACTACTCCCCCATCGTCGAGCACGGGGGGATCCTCCACGTCTCCGGTCAGCTCCCGGCCGAGGAGGGCGGCGCCTTCCCCGAGGGCATCGAGGCCCAGACCCTCTCGGCCCTCGGCAAGGTCCGAGGCCTCGTGGAGGCCGCGGGGAGCCGCCTCGAGGACATCATCCAGGTCCGGATCTACGTCAGCGACGTGGCGCTCTGGGGCGCGGTCAACGAGACCTACGCGGGCTTCTTCGGCGACCACCGGCCCGCCCGCATCGTCGTCCCGACCGGGCCGCTGCACGGCGGCTGCCTCGTGGAGATCGAGGCCACGGCCGCCGCGCGCTGAGCGCCGCGCCTCCGCGTCACTCCTCCTCGCGGTCCCCGATGAGCAGCCGGCTCAGCGCGCCGAGGTCGATGATCGAGGGGACCCGCGGGTCGTTGCTGTTGAGCGTGACGCTCTCGAACTCGAGGTTCTCCGCCGCCTGCTGGGCGAGGTAGATCCGGCCACCCGTGGTGTCCAGCGCCTGGTTGCGGAGCTCGTTCCGCAGCGCCTCGGCCTTCTGGATCGCCAGGTTGCCGTTCGCCAGCGAGGCCTCGTAGAGCGCGCTCGCCTCCGCCCGGGTCTGCTGGTCGTAGATGTTCGCCTCCGCCGCCACCGCTGCGATGGCGACGATGTTCTCGGAGGTCGCGGTCTGCAGGCGCTTGTCCCAGTCACCCCGCAGCTCCTTCTCCGCGGCGATGATCTCCGCGGCGCTGGTGTCGGTGATGGCGCGCTGATCCTCCACCGCCCGCTTGGACACGGCGAGCTCCAGCTTCTGGTACGTGAGCTGCTTCTCCTGGAGCCTCGCCTCGTAGCCCTCGGGGAAGCGGACCGCGCGGATGAGGACCTGGTCGGGGGAGCAGTGGAACTCGAGGAGGTCCGTCCGCAGCCGCTCCAGCGCGGCCGCAGCCACGGCCAGTCGCGCCTCGGTGCTGAAGATCTCCTCCGAGGCCAGCTGGGCCAGCTCCTCCCGCATGACCGCCTCGACCGTCGCGAGCACGCGCTCTCGGTACACGTCCTTGCGGCGCTCGCTGACGATCTTGTTCGCGCTGCCGTCGATGATCTTGTACGTGACCGAGAGCTCGTACGTCGCCAGGTTGTTGTCCTTGGTTCGGATCTCCAGCGCCGGACGGTTCGTCCCGAGCGCGGTCCGGACGTCCTTCTCCGCGAAGGTCACGAAGTGCGTGCGCCGGTCCATGCGGTGCCACTGGTGCACCCCCGGGATGCGGAGGCCGAAGCCCGTCCCGAAGTCCTGGGGCAGGATCTCCTTGGCGAGGAGGTTCTGCTTCACCCCGATCTCCCAGGGGTGGATCCGCACGAACAGCGAGCCGGAGACGGCGAGCAGCAGCGCGCCGAGGACGAAGGCGCCGAGGAGGAACTTGGGGAATCGACTCATCGCTCACCTCCCGCCGCGCTGGCGGTCTCGATCGGTCCGGTGGACCCGCTGTGCTCCAGGCGCTCCGGAGCCGGGTCCCGGCTGTAAGGGACGAGGGTGAAGCGGACCCCCAGGAGCTTCTCCACGAGCGCCTCCCGGACGACGACCTCCCCGCGCTGCTCGAGCGCCTTGGCGCGGCTCTCGATGCCCTCGGCCTCCTTGGAGTACTTCGCCACGAGGCCCTCCGCTTCCGCCAGGAGGCGCGCCTCGGCGGCCTTGCCCTCGGCGATCCGCTCCGTGGCGAAGGCGTCGGCGCTCTTGGTCAGGCGGATGGCCTCCTGCTCGGCGGCGAGCAGGTCCTTGCGCAGCGTGCCTGTGAGCTCCTGCATCTCGACCTCCTTCTCCTTGCGGACCGCCGCGAGGCGCTGCTCCCGCTCCTGCTCGAGCTGCTGGACCCGGGCGCGGAGTTCCTCCACCTCCTGGTCCGCCTCCTTACGCTGCTCGATGGCCGTCTCGTAGCGCTCGTCGAATTGCGGGTTGGGCGTGATGATCCGCACCACGCTGACCCCGTGCGGCTCGAGGATCTCGTTCATCCGCTGGCGGGCCTGCTCGGGCGCCGCCTTGTACGTGGTCGGGTCGGCCGCGTCGACGGCGCTGTAGCGGCCGAACTCGTCCCGCAGGACCGAGCGCGCGTAGGCCTTGATCCACTCCTGTTTGTAGTTGTCGCCCAGCCCGGAGTCGCGCAGGACCTCGCTGGCCGTCCCAGGCACGAGCTCGTACTGGATCTTGAGCTCGTCGAACCAGAAGTTGGACCCGTCCTTGGCCCGGACCGTGAGGTAGGGCGCGACGTTCGTGCTCCGATAGCTGTCCCCGGCCATCAGGTACTCCTGGGTCGTCCCGTCGAACTTGTAGATGTTGGTCAGGAGCGGGATGAAGAACTGGTAGCCGGGGCTCGTGATGACCGTCTCGCTCCCCGTCAGGTAGTTGACCCTCACGGCGACCTCGTTGGCCTCGACGCTCGTGACGCCGAGGCGCCCGGAGAGGCCGAGCCCGACGACGACCAGCACCGCGGCCACGAGGAGGCCCGCGATGACCTTGACCACGACGGGGGGGCCGTCATCGCCGCCGCCGCGGGACGCCTTGCGCTTCCTGGGGCCCCAGGGGGCCTCGAACCCGCCGTCGCCGGAGGGGCGACGGGCCTTGCCGGACGGGGGCCAGCCGTCCTCGTCGTTCTCATTGCTCATGATGGTTCCAGGCCGCCGGGGCCGGCTCCGGAGGGGGCCGGGCGCCGCGGCGCTCACCGACTACCGGCGGCGGCCGCGCCTATTCGGACCCCTCCGCAGATCTCTTCGGGAGCCCCGGCCCCGTTGCGGCCCCCGCGCGGGCGTTTCTCGGCGGATTTGGCCAGAATCGCGGGCATGGACTTCGACCCCAACGCCGCGGCGGCCCCGGACGGCGGCCTCTTCGGGCTCCCCCACGGCCCCGACCAGGCCAGGGTGCACGTCCTGGGCGTCCCCTTCGAGGCCACGACCTCCTACCGCGCCGGCACCTCCCGCGCCCCCGAGGCGATCCTCGCCGCGAGCCACCAGGTGGAGCTGTTCGACCTGCGCTTCGGCCGGCCCTACGAGCACGGGATCTGGATGGCGCCGGAGGACCCCGAGGTGGCGGCCTGGAACGCCGAGGCCCGGAGCCTCGCCGCGCCGATCATCGGCCGCGGGGGCGCCGGGGCCGACGACGCCGAGGCGGTCGCCCGGGTCGACGCGCTCTGCGACGCCGTCCGCCGCCGCGTGCGTGCCTTCACGGAGGAGCGCCTCGACGCGGGGCGGCTCCCGGTGATCCTCGGCGGGGACCACTCCACGCCGCTGGGCGCCATCGAGGCCTGCGCGGCCCGCCACCCGGGCCTCGGGGTCCTCCAGTTCGACGCCCACGCGGACCTCCGGCCCGCCTTCGAGGGCTTCCGCTGGTCCCACGCCTCGGTCATGTTCAACGCCCTGGAGGAGGCGCCGGGGGTGAGCCGCCTCTGCCAGGTGGGGATCCGCGACCTGTGCGAGCAGGAGCACGACCTGATCCGGTCCGACGGGCGGATCGAGGCCCACCTCGACCACGACCTCGCCGCCGCCCGCGAGGCGGGGATGACCCGCGCCGTCGCCCGCGAGGTGGTGGCCGGCCTCCCCGAGCACGTCTTCGTGAGCATGGACGTCGACGGCCTCGACCCCGCGCTCTGCCCGAACACGGGGACCCCGGTCCCCGGCGGGCTCGGGTGGAACGAGGTCACCGTGTGGCTCGAGGAGCTGGCCGCCAGCGACCGGACGGTCGTGGGGCTCGACCTCAACGAGGTGAGCGCCGGGCCGGCGGGGGACCCCGAGGGCGCGTGCTGGGACTCGATCGTGGGCGCCCGCCTGCTCTACCGCCTCATCGGCGCCGCGCTGGCCTGAGGGCTCAGCGGTCGTCGTCGCCGCCGTACCCCAGGGCCCGGAGCTCCGCCGCCGCGGCGTCGCTGGCCGCCTCCGTCCGGACCTCGCGCCGCTGGGCAGCCAGCATCGCGTCGAGATCGGCGGCGAGCCGCGCGGCGACCTCGGGCCGCTCGTCGAGCACGTCGGCGAGCTCGAACGGGTCCACCTCCAGGTCGAAGAGCTGCTCCGCCCCGTCCTCGCTCCGGTGGAGCTTCCAGGACCCGGCGCGCAGCGCGTACCCGATGCCGTCCCCCTCCGACTGGCGGGGTGAGGTCTGGGCCAGGACCCGGAGGTCCGCGTGCGACTCCGTCGGCGCGAACCGATCGACGCCCGTGACCTGCTCGAGGAACGCCCCCTTCCCGGGCAGGTCGAAGAGGTGCAGCAGCGTGGGCGCAAGGTCGGACAGGGTGACGGGCGCCGCGATCCGCCGCGGCGCGAGCCCCGGCGCGCGGATCATCCAGGGCACGTGCACCTGCTCCTCCCAGACCAGGCCGTGGCCGGGCACGCCGTGCTGGTTCAGCCCCTCGCCGTGATCGGCGAGCACGACCACC
>JASFWR010000149.1:0-8444 GCA_050049155.1 Planctomycetota bacterium
CTGGCCGCCCGCCGAAGGGCCGCCGAAGGTGAAGTAGTCGGACGCGGGGTCCTGGCGCTCGAGGTCGTCGAAGACCTGGGTGCAGGCGCCCGGGTTGGAGACCCCCTCCTGGAAGACGCGCACGTAGTCGACCTCGAAGGTCGCGGGGAACGGGGTCGAGCCGTTCGGGTTCCCCGGCCAGTTCCCGCCCACGGCGAGGTTCAGGAGCATGTGGAAGCGCTGATTGAAGGGCGCGGGGTAGGCGCCGCCGGAGCTCCACCACGAGGTCTTCGTGCTGTAGAGCTGGCCGTCCAGGTACCAGCGCATCTCGAACTCGTCCCACTCGACGGCGTAGACGTGGAAGTCGTCCACGAGGTTGCCGCTGGGCAGGGTGCGGGAGCCCCCCGAGTACGTGTTCGAGGGGTACTCGCCGCCGTAGTGGATCGTGCCGTAGACCGTGCGGGTGTCGTTCCCGAGGTACTCCATCACGTCGATCTCACCGCTGGCCGCCCAGCCGCCGAACACGTAGTCGGTGGGCAGGAGCCAGAAGGCGGGCCAGAGGCCCTGACCGGCCGGCATCTTCGCGCGCATCTCGAAGCGGCCGTAGGTGAAGTCCGCCTTGTTCGCCGTGCGGAGCCGCGCCGAGGTGTACTGGGCGCCGCCGAAGTTCTGCCGGAGGGCGGTGATCTTCAGGGTGCCGTTGGAGACCGTCGCGTTCTGCTCCCGGTAGTACTGCAGCTCGTTGTTGCCCCAGCCGCAGAGGTTCGGGCACCCGTTGCCGATCATCGGCTCCCACTTGGTGAGGTCGAGGCTGTTGCCGTCGAACTGGTCCTCCCAGACCAGCTGGTACTGGGCCGTGGCGAGGCCCGGGAGGGCGGCGGTGAGGGAGGCGAGCGCGAGGCGGCGGAGGAGAGACATGCCCATGGTGAAAGGGTACCCGTGGTGGCGAGCGTACGAGGGTTCAGGGGTCCACTCGGGAGCCCCTGTCGCACCTCGTTCCTCCAGGGGACGAAGCTGAGACACCTGCGGGTCCTACAAGCCGCCAGGAACCCAGGCGGTGCGTCCGAACGCCTCACCTCTCGCGCGATTGCGCGGCCTGTTGGACTCAGAGCGGGGATTGCTGGGTCAGAGGCACTGGCCGTCCACGCGTGCCGGCCGGCCGGGTTCCCGCTCCGCCTTCTGCCCCCCGGGCTCAGCGGCGAGCGCGCCTCGCCGGACGGCGCATCGCGCGGATCTGGTCGTACTCGAAGTGGTAGATCCCGTCTTCGCGGCGGCTGCCCAGCTGCGTCGAGTAGAAGAGGTAGAGCCAGTCCTCGCCCTCCTTCCTGGTGACCAGCGGCTGCGGGACGTGACACGCTTCGACGTCCGCGTCGGGCGGCGTGAAGGGGAGCACCTCCCAGACCAGTCCGTCGTGGGACACGGCCTCGCGAATCTGGCGGCTCTGCCACGCGTCCCCTCCGGCGGGCACGGGGTAGCCAGGGGGGTCGCCGAAGCAGTGCAGCTTCTTGCCGACCCTCACGACCGCCGGGTTGGGCCAGTTCTCAAGCACCGGCGCCTCGAGGTCGTGGGAGATCCGGAAGCCGTCCTTCTTCAGGAACTTGCCGCGGTTCACCGCGTGCCCGGTGCAGACCCCGCGGCCGGGGATCCAGTAGTCGAACCAGAGCCGGAACCTACCGCGTTCGTGAAGGAGCGACGGTCGATGGAAGTCGCCGATCCGATCGGGATCCGGCGCGGGGTCCGGCTGATCGCCTTCGCGGAACAGCAGCGGATGCTCGCCCTTCTCCCAGCGGATGCCGTCCGGGGAGACCGCGCCCAGCACGCACTGCACCATCGTCGACGGATAGCCCTCGACCGGATCGAAGTGGCGCGAGGTCGCGCTGTAGGCCATGTAGAACTTGCCGCGGACCTCGACCACCGAGGGATCACCGACGTGCCAGGCCTCGTACCAGCGCTCGCCGGCGGTGAGCACCGGCACCCACCGCTCGACGCGGCGCTCCCGGTCCCACCGCGCTTCGCCCTCGTGCTCGCCCGCGTACACCTCCCAGGTCGCGAGGTCGTCGGAGCGCGCGTGGAAGATGGCGTCACATCCCGGGATGTCCTGATTGGTCTGCGACGCTGCCCATCCGAAGAACCACATCCGGTAGCGCGGCGCCTCGTCGACCTCGATGACGCACGGGTTGTACATGTTGACGAAGCCGTCGAGCAGCGGCGACGGATCGCGCTCCCAGTCGGCGCCCTGCGCCGCCGCCAGGTTCGCGACGATCGCGAGCGACGCCGCGCGGCAGGCATGGGACGGCAAGCAGAGCTTCCAGGGGCTTTCGCAGGGCATGGTCGTCACGTGGCGCTGCGCCGGAGAGGGAGTGGAACGGATCCGAGCCGGTCGCGCGGAGCGCGGGGCCGGTTCAGGGGTGGAGCTGCCTGGCAGGAAGCGTGGGTGAACCGTCGAGGCTCACAGCAGAGCGGGAATCGCGCAAGGGCAGCCGTGAACGACGCACCCTCGACGGTCGCACCTCCTTCCTCCAGGGGACGGAGCGGCAGCCAGGGCGGCGCCGGTCGGCCCGTCCTTCATCCGAGATCCTCCGGCGCTGGGACCGGAGGGGCACGCCTCCAGGGCGCCCACGAAGACGCCCGCCCGCCGGCGAGGGGCCGGCGGGCGGGCGCGGGTGGGGCCAGGGCGTCAGGCCGAGTGGCTGCCTTGCTCGACCAGCTCCTTCGGCTTGTAGCCGCCGCGGGAGCGGAAGAAGAGGAAGATCGCGCCGAAGGCGATCACGAGCAGGATCGGGAAGCGGGTCGCATAGACCAGGACCTTCCGGCCGGCGCTCTCGTCCTCGGTGGCGTAGAGCGTCCGCAGCTGCGCGTCCTCGGACTCGGAGAGACCGTCCATGTAGCCCCAAGCGGCGCTGAGCTTCGCCAGGGCTTCGGGTGACATCCCGGCGGTCTTCTCCTCGCGGTCGAGGACGCCGTTCTCGTTCTTGTCCTCGTCCGCCCGGACCAGGACGTCCGGGTTGATCGACTCGTGCGGCACCCCCAGGAACGCCTTCGGCGCCGTCGCGACCTCCGTGAACGCCGCGTCCTTCTCGGACATGGCCGCATGGATCTCCTTGTCGAACTGCACGCCCAGGATCGGGTTCCCGATGACGCCCAGGGAGAGCAGGCCCATGGCGGAGACCGTATTCAGGGTCAGGGCGCCCCCCTCGGGGTAGCGCTCCGCGGTGAAGCCCAGGATGCACGGCCAGTAGTAGGTCTGGCCGATCGCGTAGATCAGGAAGGCGATGAAGACCGTGATCCCGACCGTCGTCTCGGACAGCCAGAAGAGGCCGACGGCGGAGAGCACGCCGCTGATGGACAGCAGGGCGGGCGGCGAGAAGAACTTCATGATCCCGCCGGCGAACACGCGCAGGACCAGCATCACGCCCGCGGAGAACACGATCGCGAAGCTGGCGTTGATCCCGAGGCCGTTGACCGACGGGCCGACCAGCTTCTGGATCCAGCCGTCCGTGGAGAGCTCCGCGGTCGCGACCGGGATCATCAGCAGGCACATCAGGAAGAACAGCGGCCGGCCGAGCGAGCGCACGTAGGCGCCAAAGGCGCCGCCGATGACCACGCCCGCGATCATGCTGTTGCGCAGCCAGTCCTCCTCCGTGGCGAAGCCCAAGGCGTTGCCGAGCTCGTAGACCAGCATCATGGAGGCCAGGGTCGCGCTGAGGAAGCCGACCTGCTTGAGCATCTCCTTGAAGGGCACGCCGGCCTGGACCCGCTCGTCCACCGGGAGGCGGCAGGGCAGGTACATGAGGGCGTACGCGATGGCCGGGAGCACGATCCACAGTCCGTGCAGGCGCCAGTCGGTCACCCCTGCGGCGTCCGCGCCCATGATGAGCAGGGTGCCGCCGGCCACGCCGGCGGGCCACGCGGCGTGGAGCACGGTGAGGCGCGTGGTCTTCTCCTTCGGGTAGACCGCGGCGCAGACCGGGTTGATCACCGCCTCGACGATGCCGTGCCCGAGGCCGGCGCAGACCGAGGCGTAGTAGAGCGACGCGTACCCGTCCGCCAGGAAGAAGAGGACGCCCGAGCCCGCCTGCAGCAGGAACGCCAGGTACATCGGCTTCTTGTAGCCGGTCCTGTCGACGACCAGGCTGCCGAGGATCATGGTGACCGCGATCGGCCAGAAGGAGGCACCCATGATGCTGCCCACCTCCTGGTAGGTCAGGGTGAACTCCTTGCCGTAGGCGCCCTGCTTGGCGATGCGGAAGGCGAAGCCCGCGCCGGCCGCGGCGAGGGCGAGGAAGCTCGCCCAGAAGAGCAGGCGCTTCTCCCGTTGGGTGAGGTCGGATCCGTGGACGACGTCGTTCATCTCGAGTCTCCGTCAGAGGGGAAGGGACGAGTGAGAGGGGAAGGGACGGCGGGCCGCCGCTGGGACGGGCCATCGCGATCGAGCTTAGGGGCCCGGGTTGGAGAGGGCACGCGCCATCGGCGTCCTTCCCCGGGCCGCGCCTCGCCCGATCCTCCAGTCGCCCTCCCGCTTCAAGGGGCCGCTCCAAGGGGCCGCTCCAAGGGGCCGCTCCAAGGGGCCACTCCGAGGGCCCGCGCCGAAGAGCGGCTCCTGCCGCCCGACCGCCCTCAGTCCCCCTCCGACTCGTCCTCGACCGGCGGCACGTACTGGTTGGTGGGCGGGCCGACGCCGGGGTCCTCGGGGAGGCTCACCCCCTTGGCGCGCAGGGCCGCGATCCCGGGGTGGTCGGCGCCGTAGCGCAGGGCGCGGAACATGGCGGTCGGCCAGTCCTCGAGGTCCTTCTTCGTGCCCTCGGGCGCCTGGAAGGGGCTGCGCCAGTCCCAGACGACCTCCCCCGAGGGCGAGACCTCGAAGACCCGACCCGGGGCGCCGCTGCAGGCGAGGGTGTTGCCGTTGGGCAGGCGCTGCACGCCGGAGATGAAGGGCGAGTAGAAGCTCTCGGGCTCGGCCGCCTCGTAGACCCACTGGGGCTCCGCGGGGCCGAAGGGCTGGCCCTCCTCGCGCGCGTACCGGCCCGCCTCGTCCAGGGGCGGCCACCACTCCACGAGGGTGGACCACTTGCGCTCCCGGTTGCCGTTGTTGAACACGATCAGGTTCCCGGCGCCCAGGTACCCCTCGGGGATCCACTGGACGTTGTGCTGGCCGAGGAGCGGCCGCTCCGCGTGGGCCCCCATGCCGTAGGCGAAGGGGTTGCCCCAGCGGTAGAGGAGGTCGCCCTTGGGTCCCTTGGCCTCCTCGCGGGTGGTGCCGTGGTCGATGATCCAGACCTCGTCGAAGCGGCGGACGCTGATGGCGATCTGGTCGAGCTTCGCGTTGTAGGCCACCGCGTTGGTGTGCATCCAGTCGGCGCCCTTCACGCGCGCCTTGCGGGCGGCGTCGGCGGGGTCCTCCTTCTCCTCCTCCTCTTCGGCGTCGGCGTCGGCGTCGTCATCGGCGGCAGCATCCGCCACGGCGTCGTCGCCCTGGTCGTCGTCGTCACTCCCGCCGCCGGCGTACCCGATGGCCGCCATCTGCTGGTCGATCTCGGCCTGCTCCTCCTCGCTCGGCGGGTCGGGGTCGAAGTCGCCGTTGATGTCGATCTTGTGCGGGTGGTCGGAGGGGTCCCTCACGTAGCCGGCGAGGTCCTCGTCGTAGCTCTGCACCACGTGGTCCATGGCGTGCCAGGACCAGACGATCTCGCCCCCCTCGGGCCGCGTGGGCTTCACCTCGTACACGGCGCCCCCCCACCACTCGTCGCCCTCGAGCAGCTCGGGGTCGCGGCCGGCCGCCAGGGCGTCCTCCCGGGTCATCCGGTCCCAGGCCACGAACAGGATGTTCCCGTTGGGCAGCTCCTCGATGTCGTGGTGCTGGGAGCCGTGCTCCCCGTTCCAGTCGAAGGTCCACAGGACCTCGCCGTCGTGGCCGAGCTCGAGGACCTTCCCCCCGTGGCCGCCGGCGTCCTGGAAGTAGGGGTCGTCGCCGTAGCGCTGACAGGCGAGGACGGTCCCGCGCTCGGTGAGGTAGCAGGAGTCACCCGGCTTGAGCGGGGTGTCCCAGTGGTGCACCTCCTCGCCGGCCATGTCCACGAGGATCACGCGCCGGGAGTCCAGGGGCGAGAAGAGCGTGAAGCCGGGGTAGGGACCGTCCGGCGCGAAGCCGGTGCGGGCCGGCATCTCCACCAGCGCGGCCTCGACCGGGGCATCGGAGCAGGAGGCGGCGAGCCCGAGGAGGGCGAGGACGAGGGCGCGGTTGGGGCGGATCATGGGGCCGACACCGTAGCGGAATCGCCCCCGGCCCCTGCCGCTCCGGCCCCGTGCGAGCCTCCCGCGAGCCCTCGGCCAGCGCCGAGCCTCCCCGGGGCGCCCTCGCTCAGCGCTCCTCGCCGGACGTGTCGATGCCCGCCGCCTGGGGCTCGGCGAGCTCGCGCTCGCCCGCCAGGGCGTGGTCGGCGTCCCCGAGGGTGTCGAGGTGCATCATCCGCTTGATGAGCGGGGAGACCAGGATCACCGCGACCCCGGCACCCACCGCCACCATCCCGATGGTGTTGTAGACGTCGGTCACCGTGGAGACGTACTGGATCGCCGCCTCGCTGCCCGGCTCGAGGCCCTCCTCCCCCATGTTGAGCGACTCCGAGCCGGTCGCGGCCGCGATCAGGCCCGCGGCGTAGTTGCCCGTCGCGGAGGCGAAGAACCAGGTGCCCATGATGATCGAGGCCAGGTGCTTCGGCGCCAGGCGGTTCATGGCGCTCAGGCCCACCGGCGACAGGCAGAGCTCACCCGTGGTGTGCAGCAGGTAGATGAGCAGCATGAAGACCACGGGGATCAGCTGCCCGGGCTCGACGGACTGCGCGCCGTAGACGAGCACCAGGAAGCCGCCGCCGAGCTGGATCATCGCGAGGCCGAACTTCGCGGGCGCGGAGGGCTCGACGCCCCTGCGGCCCATGGCGGTCCAGAGGGACGCGAACACCGGCGCCAGGAGGATGATGTAGATGGCGTTGATGGACTGGAACATCGACGCGGGGACCTCTCCGCCTGCGAGGCTCCGATCCACCATGCGGTCCGTGAGCAGGTTCAGGGAGCTGCCCGCCTGCTCGAAGAGCGCCCAGAAGAGGATCGACCCGAAGATCAGGAACATCGCCGCGAAGATCCGGCTCCGCTCCACGGCGGTCAGGGTCGCCACCGCCGTCCAGATCACGTACAGGACCAGCGCCGCGCCGGCGACGCCGAGCAGGTAGCCCACGGCGTCCTGGTTCTGGACCAGGTACCAGCACACGCCGACCGCGGCGACGCCGTACCCGTAGAGGGTCCACTCGAAGGGGATCCCCATGGACGAGGAGGTGAGCCGCTCGGGGTCCGGGGACTCACCGCGCCCCATGAGGAGCGGCTTCCCCCAGATGAAGACGAGCAGGCCGAGGAGCATGCCGACCCCCGCCGCGCCGAACCCGTAGGCCCATCCGTAGGTCTCGCCGAGCCAGCCGCAGAGCAGCGCCCCGCCGGCCGCGCCGAGGTTGATCCCCATGTAGAAGATCGTGTACGCGCCGTCCCGGCGGATGTCCTTCAGCGGGTAGAGCTGGCCGACGATGACCGAGATGTTCGCCTTGAGGAAGCCCGAGCCGACGATGATGAAGGCGAGGGCGAGCCAGAAGACGTTGAGCGCCGCCGACTCACCACCCCCGTCTCCCTCGAACCCCATGAAGAAGTGGCCGAGGGTGAGCAGCACGGCGCCGAAGAGCACGGCCTTGCGCTGGCCCAGGTAGCGGTCCGCCAGGTACCCGCCGAGCACGGGGGTGATGTAGACGAGCGCGGTGTACGCGCCGTAGATCACCCCGGCCTCGCTGTCGGAGAACAGCCAGTGCTTCGTGAGGTAGAAGGTCAGCAGCGCCCGCATCCCGTAGTACGAGAAGCGCTCCCACATCTCGGCGAAGAAGAGGACGGCCAGCCCCATGGGGTGGCCGAAGAAGCGCGTGTCTCGGATCTCGGGGAGCGTGGCGGCGGGGTCGGCTTGGGACGTCATCGGGCTCGGACGGGCGGTTCGGCGGCGGCGCGCTCCGGACCGGTGGCGGCTGTGGGCCGCGGTCCGGGGCCTCCGGGCATCGGGGGCGCCGGGAAGAACGGGAAGGGGACGGGTACGCGGACCGTAGCGGCGCCCGCGACCCCGTGACAGGCGCGACGGCTGAAAGCGCGCGCGGGGGCGGCGGAGCGCCGTTGGCCACGACCTGCGCCGCCCGTCGACGGCGCGCGCCGTTCCAGTGCGGCGCGCCCGTTGGGAGGGAGTGCGCGATCGTGAGACGCCGCCCCGGGACCGGACGCAGGCCCCGCGCCGCCGCCCGTGACCCATCGCGAGGAGCCCCGGCCTCGAGCCCACGGACCCTCGCTCCATTTCGAGATGCGCCCGACCTCTCGCCCTGAGCGGAATAGGTTTCGGTCGAACGCCTGCCAGTCCCTCGTTCGCACCCCCCCCGGAGTGCGCGCCCGGC
>JASFWR010000150.1:0-8431 GCA_050049155.1 Planctomycetota bacterium
TGGTGCGCGTCATGCGCACCTACGCGGCGGGGTTCGCCCACCTCGGCACGCAGAACTGGACCATCCAGTCGGCGAACACGCTGGCGGCCCTCTTCCTGGCCTGCGGCCAGGACGTCGCCTACGTCACCGAGTGCGCCACGGGGCTCCTGGACCTCGACGTGAACGACGCGGGGGACCTCCACGCCACCCTGACCCTGCCCAGCCTGCTGGTGGGCACCGTCGGGGGTGGGAGCGGGCAGGGGACCGCGCGGGAGGCGCTGCAGCTCATGGGCTGCGCGGGCGCAGGGAAGGCGACCACGTTCGCGGAGATCGCCGCGGGCACCGTGCTGGCCGGCGACCTCTCGCTCCTCGCGGCCTTCGCGAGCCACGAGTTCGTCGCGGCCCACGAGGCCCTCGGGCGGAACCGGCCCGCGGGGAGCGCGGACCCCGGCTGCTGAGGGGGCTGCAGAGGGGGCGGCAGAGGGGGCCGCTGAGGGCGCGACGGGGGCCGGCCGGGTCCCTGGCGTGGCGGCTGCTGAGGGGGCCCCGGCGGGGGCGCCCGCGAGGGGGCCCGCGCGGGGACTCCGGGCCAGGCGGGCCCCCGGCCGGGGTCGCGACCCGGGATCGACCCGGACAGAGGGCCGCAGGGAGGCCGTTCGCCGCTTGACGGGGGCCACCCCATGCCTACCCTCTTGGGCTTCATTCTCGGAGTGCGGGAGCCCCAGCGGCCCCTCGGGAGTCGGCCAGGGGCCGGCCTCGGGCGGCCATGGACGTCCCCGCGAACTCCATCCCACCGTCGCCACCTGACGGGGCCGGCCGGCTCCGCGGCCAGCGTCCCCCTCGTACCAGCGACTCCTGACCCGAGCGCGCCCGCGCTCCCCGACTCCGATGAGCACCACCGTGGAGAAGAAGAACGTCTCCCCGCGTCAATTCGCGGCCAAGAAGAACGATCCCTCGATGAAGCGAAACATCGGGATCATGGCCCACATCGACGCCGGCAAGACCACCGTCACCGAGCGCGTCCTGTTCCTGACGGGCCTCGTCCACAAGACCGGCGAGGTCCACGACGGCGACGCCACGATGGACTTCCTCGAGGAGGAGCAGAAGCGAGGCATCACGATCCAGTCCGCGGCGACGACGTGCGAGTGGAACAACCACGTCATCAACATCATCGACACCCCGGGCCACGTGGACTTCACCGTCGAGGTGGAGCGCTCGCTGCGCGTGCTCGACGGCGCCGTCGCGGTGTTCGACGGCAAGCAGGGGGTCGAGGCGCAGTCGGAGACGGTGTGGCGTCAGGCCGACCGCTACGGCGTGCCGCGCATCTGCTTCATCAACAAGATGGACAAGATCGGCGCGAACTTCGAGTTCAGCGTCGGGACCATCCGTGACCGACTGGGCGCCAACCCGGTCCCGATCCAGCTGCCCATCGGCGCGGAGAAGGACTTCGTCGGGTTCGTCGACCTGATCCGGATGAAGTACATCGAGTTCGTCGACGACGACAAGGACGGCGGCCGCTCCTACATGGAGGGCGAGATCCCGGAGGAGCACAAGGAGGCCGCCGAGGCGGCGCGCCACAACCTCCTCGAGGCCGCGGCGACCGGCGACGAGGAGCTGATGAACAAGTACCTCGAGGGTGAGGAGCTCACCGAGGACGAGATCATCCGCGGCCTGCGCGCCGAGACCCTCGCCATGAACTGCGTACCGGTCCTCGCCGGCTCCGCGCTCAAGGACAAGGGCGTTCGCTTCGTGCTCGACGCCGCGCTGGACTTCCTCCCCGCGCCGGCCGAGCTCGGCGACGTCGAGGGCACCGTCCCCCGGAAGGAGGAGAAGATCACGCGCAAGCCGACCACGGACGACTACGTGTCCCTGATGGCGTTCAAGACGGTCGCGGAGCCCACGGGCGACATGACCTTCGTCCGGGTCTACTCGGGCACCCTCGAGAAGGGCGCCAAGCTGCAGAACCCGCGCACGGGCAAGACGGAGCGCATCGGCCGCCTCGTCCGGGTCCACGCCAACAAGCGCGAGGCCGTGGACTCCGTCCCCGCGGGCGACATCGCGGCGATCATCGGGCTCAAGAACACGGTGACCGGCGACACGCTCTGCGACGACGATCACCCGATCCAGCTCATGAAGATGTCCTTCCCCGAGTCGGTCATCTCCATGTCGCTCGAGCCCGAGAAGGCCGCTGACCGCGACAAGCTCAGCGAGATCATCGGGCGCATGATGCGCGAGGACCCGACGTTCAAGGCCTTCACCAACGAGGCGACGGGCGACCTGATCATCTCCGGCATGGGAGAGCTCCACCTGGAGATCATGGTCAACCGCATCAAGAACGACCACAAGTGCGCCGTCCGCACCGGCCGCCCGAAGGTGGCCTTCAAGCAGCGGATCAAGAAGCAGATCGACACCGAGGCGAGGCACATCCGCCAGTCGGGTGGTTCCGGTCAGTACGCGGTCATCAGCGTCGTCATCGAGTACGACCCCGAGGTCAACGGCTTCGAGTTCGTCGACGGCATCAAGGGCGGCGCGGTCCCGCGGGAGTACATCCCCAGCGTCGCGTCGGGCCTGGAGGAGTCGTTCACCACGGGCGGCAACACCGGCATCCCCTTCGTCAGCACCAAGGCCCGCCTCTACGACGGCAAGAGCCACGACGTCGACTCCAGCGAGATGGCGTTCCGCGCCGCGGCGAACCTCGCGTTCCGCCAGGCGATCGAGAACAACACCGTCCTGCTCGAGCCGATCATGAAGGTCGAGGTCAGCGTCCCCGAGGAGTTCGTCGGCTCCGTCGTCGGTGACCTCAACTCCCGCCGGGGTGAGATCGCCGAGATCGAGCACCAGGGCGACATGCGGCTCGTGCACGCGATGGTGCCGATCGCCGAGATGTTCGCGTACTCCTCGGCGCTCCGGGGCTCGACCCAGGGCCGCGGCCAGTTCTCCATGGAGCTCGCCGAGTACCGGGACGTCCCGGCCGGCATCGCGGCCAAGCTGATGGGGGAGTGACCCCGCCACGCCGCGCCCCCGGGCGCGTCGATCCGGAGCGCCCCGCTCTCCTCCTCGGAGGGCGGGGCGCTCCTGTGTCCGCCCCGCTCGCGGGCCTCGGACTCGAGCTGGTGGGGAGGGCCGACCCGGCGCGAGGGGCGCCGGCCCTCAGCCGAGGTCCAGCGGCTCGTCCGAACCGCCGAAGCGCGCGGCGGGCACCCCCAGGGCGCGCAGGGTCGCCAGGTGCAGGCCGTCCATGCTCCTCGGGCGCCGGCTCCGCAGGAGGCGCCCGCCGCGCATCGCGCCGCCGGCCCCGCCGACCAGCAGGGTCGGGAGGTCCCGCTCGCCGTGCTCGTGCCCGTCGGAGATCGAGGAGCCGTGGACGACCAGGGCGTGGTCGAGGAGCGTGCCGTCCGCCTCCGGGAGGGCGGCCATCCTGTCGAGGAGGCGCGCCACCCGCGCGTGGTGCCAGGTCACCACGCTGTCGTACATGCGCCGCTTGGAGCGCCGGGAGCTCCAGCGGGTCACCCCGTCGTCGTCCTCGGTCTCGCCGGAGGTGTCCTTCCAGTGGGAGAGGGCGTGCCAGGTGCCGCGCACCCCCGGGACGAAGGTGCAGTAGCGGTTGGACTGGCCGTGGTCGAGCATCACGGAGGCGCACCGCGAGGCGCCCGACCAGAGGGCGAGGGCGACGAGGTCCAGGAGGAGGTCGAGGTAGGCCCCGTGGTCCTCCGGGACGGCCTCGATCGGCCGCCCCTCCTGGAAGGGGAGCCCGAGCTCGGCGGCCGCCGCGAGGCGCCGCGCGGTCGCCTCGTCCTGGACGAAGGCGATGCGGCGCTCGATGCTCCGGATCGCGTCGAGGTAGGCGTCGAGGAGCCGACGGTCCGCGGCCGACACCCGCCGCTCGAGCGCCCGGACCTGGTCCTTCAGGTCGTCGAGCAGGCTCGTGTCCGCGGCGGGGCCGCCGCCGAAGAGCTGCTGGAACACGGCGCGCGGGTCGGTCTCCCTGAAGACGGGGCGGCCGGGCGCGCTCCAGGAGATCGTGTTGCGGGGCACGTCCGCCGCGAAGAACCCCTCGCCGCGGGTGCTGATCGAGAGGGCGGGGACCACGTGCTCCTCGGCGAAGCGCCGCCCCACCAGCTGGTCCACGCTGGGGCCGTCGGCGTCCAGCTCCCGCTGGTCCCAGCCCCCGCCCGTGAGCCACGTGGCGGTGCCGGCGCCGTGGCCGTTGCCCCGCGGCGTGAAGATCCCCTCGGGGATCACGATGCGGTCCCGGTGCCGCTCCAGCGGGGCCATGGTCTCGTTCAGCTGGAGGAGACGGCCGTCACGGTCGGCCCGCGGCGCCCAGGAGCCGTCGGCGACCCCGTTGGGGAAGTAGAGCCACGCGGCCCGGACGGGGGGCGCCGCCGGGCGCGGCGAGAGGGCCTCGAGGTAGGGTGCGACGATCGTGGCGCAGGCGCCGCGCAGGAAGGTCCTGCGCGGGAGGGGCCGGGGAGTGAGGGGCGTCGGCTTCATCGGGGCGCGACCCGGGTGAAGGGGCGGCTGGTGACCAGCGAACGGACGAGGGCGCCGAACCCGCGGGCCTCGAGGACGGCGGCGAGCTCCACGACCGTACGCTCGTCCGACCACTCGAGGGACCGCCCCAGGGAGAATCGGAGCATGCGTCGGACGACCTCCCGGGCGAGCTCGGTGCGTCGGTGCTCGAGGATCGCCTCGGAGAGCCCGTCGGGGCCGGAGAACTCGGGCCCGCCGGGCAGCCGCCCGCTCGCCTCGACCCTGTGCCCGAAGTCGTCCCGGCGCCGCTCCCGCCCGAAGCGGTCGAAGCCGTCGAGGGCGAAGCCGAGCGGGTCGATCCGGTCGTGGCACGACGCGCACGCCGGCGAGCCCCGGTGCCGCTCCAGCAGGGCGCGGGCGCCCCGCTCCTCGGCCTCCTCGAAGGCGTCCTCCTCGAACTCGCTCGCGCCGGGCGGGGGCGGCGGGGGCGGCGTCCCCAGGAGGTCGTCGAGGATCCAGGCGCCGCGGAGCACGGGGCTCGTGCGGTCCGGGTAGGAGGTCGCCGCGAGCACGGCGGCCTTGCCGAACAGGCCGCGCCGGGCGGCGGGCACCTCCACGCGTGCGAGCCCCTCCCCCTCGTGGTCGAGCCCGTAGAACCGCGCGAGCTCCCCCGTGACGAAGGACTCCTCGCCGAGGAGCAGCGCGTCCAGCGGCGCCCCCTCGCGGACCAGCGCGAGCAGGAAGCGGGCCACCTCCTCGCGCATGTCGGCCATGAGCGAGTCGGTCATGGCGGGGTTGTCGATGGGGTCCGGCTTGAGCTCGCGGCCCACGCGGCGGGTGCCGAGCCACTGGCCCGCGAAGCGCCGGGCGAAGCGGAGAGCGCGGGGGTCCGCGAGCAACCGCTGCGCCTCCTCGGCGAGGACCTCGTGGTCCGCGAGGGCGCCCGAGTCCGCGAGGTCGAGCAGCCGGTCGTCGGGGGGGCCGGCCCAGAGGAAGAAGGACAGCCGGCTCGCGAGCCCGTGGGGGCTGACGTCCCGCTCCTCGGCGGCGGCCGGCGGCTCGGGGGGCACGTCCTCGAGCCGGAGCCGGAAGTGCGGCGAGGAGAGCACCGCCCGCAGCACGGCGCGCTGCGCCTCGGCCTCCGACGCGCCCGCCTCGACGCTTGAGGCCCGCAGCCGGTCGTAGCGCTCCAGCTCCTCGGGCGTCGGCGGCCGCCGGAAGGCGCGGCGCAGGAAGATCGCGGTGGGGGCGAGCCCTCTGCCCGCGTCGGCCTCCCCGCTGGCCTTCCCGTCGGCGACCGCGGCGTCCACGGCGACCCGGACCGCCACGTCCGCTCGCTCCAGCCACTCCCCGTGCACGAAGAGCGTCGCGCCGTTGGTGTCGAAGCCGTTCTCGGTGACGAGCTCCGGGGGCATCAGGGTGGAGACGTCCACCTCCACGCCCAGCAGGTCGCGGAGGGCGTGGGCGAGCTCGTCCCGCGTGAGGCGGCGCGCGGGCTCGGCGCCGGCGGCGCCCCCGAGGGCGAGGGCCTCGCGCTCGACGGCGGCGAGGAACGCGAGCGCGGCGGCGCGCTCATCCCCGTCGAGGCCGCCGCCGCGGCCGGAGCGGCGGGGCGGCGGCATGGCGCCCGACTCGATCATCGCGGCGGCGCGGCGCCAGTCGAAGAGGTGCTCCGCCGGTCGCTCCGCGGCGAGGAGGCGGGCGATGTCGAAGCCGGCCTCCGCCTCGCCGCCGTCATGGCACCCGGCGCAGACCAGCTCGATCACGGCGCGCCCGTCCTCGGTCGCGTCGGGGAGAGGCGCGCTGATCCCCCGCTCCGTGGTGGCCACCAGCGAGCCCGCCAAGAGCGCCAGCGCGAGGGACAGCCCGAGGGGCTGCCCGAGGGATCGCGCTGCGTCGGCGGCAGGCCGAGCCCGTAGGAGCCAACGGCGCGCCGCTCCGCCGGCCAGGAGCCTGAGGCGGGCGGGGGCGGTCGGTCGGGGTCGTCTCACGTGCTGGGCGAGCGGCGGCTCGCGGATCGAGCGTAGGGAGCGGCGCCGCCTCGGTGACCGGGTGTCTGCGCGAGCTTCGCGGATCTGCGGGTCATCCCTGACGCCCCACGAGACCGCCGGATGGGCCCGGGTCGCCGTGCCCGCCGTCTTCACCAGGACCGCGGTCACGCGCCGCGGCCCAGAGCGCGCCGCAGCAGGCAGCGATCCGGGTCGATCACCTCGCCCAGCCGGTACGCGGAGAGGAGCTCGCGGGAGCGCCGCGCCAGTTCGCGGCGGACCTCCCGGCGCCGTCCGCGGGCGCGGGGGATCTCCATGCGGTCGTAGTCGGTGGTCTGGTGTCGGAGCCAGGCGATGGTCGCGGCCTCCGCCCTTCGCTCCACCCCGATGCGGCGGGTGCGCGCCACCGTCCCGCTGCCCACCGGGACCGCGTGCCGGGTGATGGCGTCCGCGACCTCCCCGGCGAGGGCCTGGTGGGCCCGGTGGAAGTCCAGGAAGCCGAGCACCTCGGCACGGAACTCCTGCTCGTACACGGCCTGCTCCCGCGCGCGCCGCGCCCGCCCGGCGTCCAGGCGTCGCTGGTACGCCGGGTCCGCTCGCTCGCCCTCGAGGTCGGCGCGGACGCGCTCGATCGTGGTCGGAGGGGCCCAGACCCCGAGGCTGATCCGGCGACGTCCCCGGCGGGCGGACATCAGCCGGAACTCCCCGGCGGCCTTGACCCGCCGGGTGGCGGCGGCGTCGCCTGGGGGGAGGAGCGCCCACCCGTCGGGCACCTCGGCGCTGCGACCCTGCGGGTCCTCGATCGTGCGCTCCTCGCTCTCCTTCGACCTCGTCCCTCGGGCGGCCATGCACGAGGTGATAGCGGAACGGCGCGGCCGATGCGAGCGCGGGGGGGCGCGGGTGAAGCGGCAGGTGCGTCAGGAGGGACGCGCCCTCGGCCTGGGGGAGCGGTAGACTCTGCCCCATGACGACGACGGCCAAGAGACGCTGGAGCCGGGAGCTGGAGACGGAGGTGGACGGCATCGCCTTCGCCGCCACGGGGCCGGTGCTCCTCCACGGGTACGACCCGCCCGCTGGCGGCAAGTGGATCGACGACGTCATCCCGGGCAAGCTCGGCGCCTTCGACCGGAGCACCGGGGAGCGGCTCTGGATCGCCCCCTGCGAGGTGGGCTACGGCCGCGGCTTCGGCGCCGGCGTCGGGCAGCAGGGGCAGGTGATCGTCCTCGGCCCGAGCCAGGGGGGCCACCGGATCGTCCGCATGGCGATGGCGGACGGCGAGCTGCTCGACTCGGCCGACACCGAGCCCTTCGACGACGCCGCGGTCCACCCCGAGGTGGTCGTGTGCTCCAACGCCCGCGCGGTGTGGGGGCTCGACACCCTCACCCTGCAGGAGACCTGGCGGTACGCCCGCGAGGGGGAGCGCTACCACGGCCTGGCCTTCGCCGGCGAGAACGTCTTCGTCGTGGTCTCGAGCACCGAGTCCGGCAAGTACGGCGTGGTGCGCCTGAGCGCGAACACCGGCGCCTTCGAGGGCTACCTGCTGCAGCCGGTGATGCCGCTGATCCGCGGCGTCGGGGCGTCCGGGTCCACCGTCGCGATCGTGACCTGCGAGCTCGAGTTCCTGCTCGACCCGGACAACCGCATGGACTTCATGCTGCAGCTGGCGTCCCACCCCGACGAGGGGCCGCGCGACACCCTGAGCATCGCGGCCATGCGCGCCGACGCGGCCTCGGGGGAGGCGCCCCTGTGGTACCGCATCCTCGAGACGAGCCCGGTGGACGACCTGCCCGACCTCTCGATCACCGCCGACAGCGGCAAGTTCTACCTGGAGCGGCGCGCGCTCCTCGAGGCCGTCGACGGCCTCTCCGGCCGGACGCTCGGGAGCTGGACGGTGCCGGGGCTCGACGAGAAGGTGGACTTCCGGGTGGTGGAGGGCGCGGGCCTGCTCGCCGAGGAGACCCGGGTCTCCGTCTTCGAGCTGCCCGCCTGAT
>JASFWR010000151.1:0-8412 GCA_050049155.1 Planctomycetota bacterium
CCCGCAGGCGCCAGTCCACGGGGCGACCGTCGGGCCCCTCGGCCTCCACGGCCACCAGCTCCCGGAGGAGCGCCGAGAAGCTGGATCCCAGGTCCAGGCCCCAGTGGCCGATGTGGATGCCGCAGAGAACGACCTCCACGTGCCCCGAGGCCACGAGCCGCCGGACCTCGGCGGCCAGCTCGTCCGCCGGCCGGCTGGTGCTGCGGCCTCGCACGTGGGGGATGATGCAGAAGGCGCACCGCTTGTCGCACCCGTCCTGGATCTTCAGGAAGGCGCGCCGGTGTCCGGCGAACTCGGTGATCCCGGCGGGGATCCCCAGCTCCTCCGGGTCCACCTCCTGGCCGATCTGCCGCAGGAAGTTGACCGGGCGCTTGGCCTCGCCGTTCCCCAGGACCCACTCCACGTTGGGGATCTCGCGGAGGATCTCCGGCTCGGACTCCGCCAGGCACCCCGTCACGGCGATGCGCGCCTGCGGGGTCTCGCGGCCGATGCGGCGCATGAGCTGCCGGGCCTTGCGCCCCGCCTCGGCGGTGACCGTGCACGTGTTGACCACGACGAGGTCGGCCCCGGGCCCCGTCTCCCGCAGCCCGCGGCGCCCCAGGGCCTCGCGCAGCACCTGGGTGTCGTACTGGTTGGCCTTGCAGCCGAAGGTCACGAAGCGGACGGAGCCGGGCGCGCCCTCGGCCCCGCCGTCCACCGTGCCCACGGGCACCGCCCCTCCCTGCGTCGCGTCCATGCCCCGGATGGTAGCCGAAGCGCGGCGCCCACCCCACGGCCGCCACGACCTACACTTCGCGCCGCGGCCGCCCGGCGAACGGCCCGGCGAACGACCCGGCGAACGACCCGGCACCGACCCGCGACCGACCCCCATGACCCGCTCCCACGCACCGGCCGCGCCGCGGCGAACCGCTCCCCGCAGGCGCCGCGCGCTCCTCGCGGCAGCCCTGGCCGCGGGCCTCGGCGTCGCCGTCGGGTGCGGTGGAGGGGACGACGGCGGGGCCGCGCCCGCGGCCCCGGAGGCCCCGTCCTCGCGGTCCCGCCGCGACGGGCGCCAGGAGGCGGTCCAGCTGCGACGGTGGCTCGACGAGGGGCGCACCGACCTGGCGCGGCCCATGCTCGACGCCCTGGAGCTGGAGCTCGGGCTCGAGGGCCCCCTGCTCCGGGCGCGGCTGGAGGTGACCGAGGGGGACCGCGGCGGGTGGCTCGCCCGCGTCGAGGCGGCGCGCGCCATGGACCCCACCGACCCCCGGCCCTACGCCACGGCGGCGGAGCTCTACGCGGCCCTCGGTCGGGCGGACTCCGCGCGGGACGAGATCGCCCGGGGGATGGAGGCCGTCGGGTCCCTGACCCCCGAGCTGCAGCGCGCCCAGGGCGTGCTCGCCATCACCACGGTGGGCGGCGGGAAGATCGGGCTCGGGCTGCTGGAGGCCGCGCTGCGCGCCGACCCGGGGCTCCCCTTCATGGGGCGACCCCTCGGCCAGGCGTTCCTGCTCTCGGCCCAGCGGGCCATGTCGGAGCACCAGGGGGAGCTCGCCCTCGAGCGCATCGAGCGCTCCCTCGAGTTCGACCCCGAGGACGCCGACGCCCGCCGGACCTACGCCGAGATCATCATCGCCGTGAACCGCGACTTCTCCGGCGGCATCAACATCCTCGAGGAGCTGCTGCGGGACGGGGAGCCGGTGAAGGACCTCGTCGCGCGCATGAACTGGTCCGCCGGGGTCAAGTCCCAGGTGGCCGGGGCGCGGGAGGACGCGCGGCGCTACTACCTCCGCGCCCGCGAGCTCGGCAGCACCGAGGCGCAGCAGGGCATGGCCCTGACCTTCTTCCAGTCGGAGGCCCGGCAGGCCTTCGACCGCGCGGTCGAGAGCACCGTCGCGGGGCGCACCGCCGAGGTCCGGGTCCGGGTCGCCGAGGCGGTCGACCTGCTGGGCGAGGGGGAGCGCGGGCGCTACACCCTCTCGGAGTGGTTCCTGGAGGCGGCCCGCGACGGGCTCGCCGCGGGGGACGTCGCGCGGGCCGGGCAGCTCGCCGCGGCCGCGCGGGACACGGACCCGGCGGTCCCCGGCCTCGCCGAGCTCTCCGGCGCCGTGTACATCCAGCTCGCGGTGGAGGCCATGGGGGAGCGAGACCTCGAGGCCGCCCTGTCCTTCGCCGAGCAGGCGACCCGCGTGCACCCCGACGACGCCATGGCGTACCACCTGCTGGGCGAGCTGCGCTTCTCCGCCGGCGCCTTCGCCGAGGCGGTGCCCGCGCTCGATCGGGCCCTGCGGAACTCGGAGCTCGACGGCGAGCCGCTGGGCCTCGACGTGGCGCTGCTGCTCGCCCGCAGCCAGAGCCGGAGCGGCAGCAAGGAGGACGCGATCGCCACCCTCGACCAGTACCTTCGCCGCCCCGCGGTCGAGGGCGAGGCGGAGGTGCGCGAGGAGGCGAGCCGCCTGCTGCGCTCCCTGCGTGAGGGCGGCTGACGGTCCGGCGGGCGGGCCAGCGGAGGGCCCAGTAGTCGAGTCAGCAGACCAGTCAGCAGCTGGCCCGCGCGAGCCGGCGCGGTTCAGCGGAGGCGGTGGGCCTTCCTGAACGAGGCCTCGAAGGCGGACCACTCCTCCGCGCTCCACGCTCCGAACGTCGCCGCGAAGGCGGCCTCGAGGATCGCCTCCCGCTCCGCCTCGAGGGCCTCGACCGTGGTGCTCGGCGGGCGGTCCGCCGCGTCGAACTCCGCGCGGGCCGCGACGATGGCGCGGAGGAAGCGCGGGAGCATCTCCCGCGCGGCCGCGGACGGCTTCGAGAGTCGCTTCCGGGATCCGAGGAGGTGATCCACGAGGAGCACCCCGCGGGAGCCCGGGACCTTGGGGCCGTCCTCGTCGAGCTCGTCCTCCTCCAGGTCCGAGTCGGCGGAGGTGAGCGCGCCCCGGAGGTCGAGGGCGCGGCCCGCCGCGAGGTCGGCCCGGAGGGACTCCAGGTAGATGTCCATGGGCGGCGGTGAGACCTTGCGGCCGCCGAACTTCGCCTGGCCGACCCAGAGGCGCAGCCCCAGGTTGAGCTCCAGCGGGAGGTCCAGCTGGAGCCCGCCTGCGTGCTCGTCGAGCCAGAAGAAGAGCAGGTCGCCGTTCACCGAGAGGTCGAACAGCTCGGGGAGCTCGGCCTGCATGCAGGCGAGGACCTCGAGGCCCTCGAGGTCCAGGCCGGCGGGGGGCTCGTAGTCCAGCAGGGCGTCCGTCGAGGGGAAGATGCGGATCACGGGCGCGCGGGTGTGGGGGACCACCCGCAGCTCGGCGAAGGTGTCGTCGAGCCACTCGAGCAGGGCGTCGACGCGCCCCTCGATCCTGCGGAGGGAGCCGCACTCGCCGGCGGCGATCAGCAGCGCGCGCTCGGTGCGCGCCGACGTCCACCCCCGCTCCGGCATCGCGGCGAGGGCGCGCTCGTGGACCCGGGCCTCCGAGCGGCGGGCCCCAGCGGCACGCTCGTCGGGGGACTCAGCGGCACGCTCGTCGGGGGACTCAGCGGCACGCTCGTCGTCGTCCCGGGCTCGGCGAGCCCCGTCGGGTTCGGGGGCGGTCCCCTCGTGAGGGCTCGTCATGGGGAGGACGGGAGGGCGGGAGCTCGCTCGGCTCGGGCCCGTCGCCGCGAGGGCCGCGGCGAAGCCGGTGAGGAGCAGGAACTGGAAGCGGCGGAGGCGCACGTGAAGGGGCGGGAGGTCGGGCTCGAGCGGTCCGGGAGGGGGAGCGTTCGGGGCGCTCCGGACCATCGATGATGACCTACCGCTCCCATCGGCGGGTGCAGGATTCAGCCGCGTGACGTCCGCCCCGGGTCCGGGGCGTCGACGACCGAGTCGCCCCGGAGCCGCGGGTTCGAAGTCGCTGATGCGAGGGGCTTGGCCCCCTGGAGCCGATCGGGGACCTCGGCGCCGCGCGGGCCCTCCGGCGCCGAGCGAACCCGCCCACCGAGCCCGCGCAGTGGGAGGGGGGCCCCGGCGGCGGCTCGGCGCGCCTCGATGAGGGAACGGCGGTGCGCTTGAACGGGGTCGTGGCGATCCGTACCTTCGCGACCGACGGCGCCCGCTCCCGCACAGGCGGCCGCCGCTCCGCTCACCGCACCACTCCACGCCCCGCCTCGCCCCGGTCCGCCTGCCGCGCCGGTCTCCGCGAGCCCGAGGGCGCACCCACGAGGGCCCACCATGTCGCGCCGCAAGGTCACCATGCTCGAGGCGTTCCAGGACTCCGCCAGGACGTCCGAGGACCGCCGAGACGCCTCGCTCCGCCGGAGCACCGCCGCTCCCGACCGCTCGAAGTCGGCGCCGTCCGGCGACGGCTCGCCCGAGCTCGGGGCCGACGCTCCTGCGCAGGAGCCGTCCATGTCCCCGGGACCCTTCGCGCCCGCGCGGAGCGTCCACGACGGCCCCGCGATCGTGCCCGTGGACGAGGCGCGCCCTGGGTCCGCCGCGGACGCCGCGGCAGGGAAGGCCGGCCGGGCCGGGGAGGCGGGCGCGAAGGGGGCGTCCACCGTGACGCTGCCCATCAGCCGCTTCGGCTTCCTGACGCTCCAGCTGCTGCTCCTGGCGGGCGCCTTCCTGCTGGGGCGTGAGCTCGAGGTGCGCGGGCTGCTCGCCTTCGAGGCGGACGCTCCCGACTCCGCGTCGAGCGCCGTGCTGGGCTCCACGAGCTTCGCCGTCCCCGCCTCCGCGGGGGTGGTGCGAGGGCCGGAGGCGCGGTCCGAGGGGGTCACCCCCGAGGTCCCGGCGGACACCCAGGCGGTGACGTCCGCCGGATCCGAGGCGGACGCCGGCGCCCCGCCGAGCGCCAACGGAGCGGACCCGGACACGGCGGCGGACCTCGCCTTCGTGGACCCCGCGATGAGCTACACGGTGCTCGCGATCACCTACAGCGGGACCGAGGCCAACCGGGCCCTCGCCTGGCAGACCTACGACCTCCTCCAGGCCGAGGGCTTCCCCGTGGTGAAGCCCCTGGAGCGCAACGCGCGGATCTTCCTCTTCGTGGGGGCCGCGGGCGCCATCGCGGACCTCGGCGAGGTGCGCGACCGGCTGCAGAAGCTCCGGGTCGGGCCGCGGGAGACGCCGGACTTCCGGGAGGCCTACGTGGTCAACCTGGACCTCTACCGCTGAGCCCGTGCGGCTGACCGAGGTCGACTGACCGGGCGCGACGGATCCGACTCGAGCGGGGTCGATCCGCCTGGCCTGCCCGGCGCGAGCTGCTCTGGAGCCCCCGGAGGGTCTCCGGGGCGCGCTCCACACCCTGGGACCGCTCCATGCCCAGGGGCCCGTGGCGCCGCCGTCCCGAGGGCCGGGCGAGCGGGATCGGGACGGGCTCCCGGGGGCGGCAGGCCACCTTTTTGGCCCGACGGGTGGTTGCGCTCCCTGCCGTTCGAGTAACCTCTTCGCCCCCTCAACGGAACCTGAGGACACGAACCATGTCGATTCACGCCAGTCTCCGCGGTGTCAACACCCTCGTCGGTGAGCGCAGCGTCTTCACCCGCAAGGAGCGCCTGCTCAAGCTGATGGAAGAGGGTCGCGTCTCCGAGACCGACTCCGCCTACGGCCTCCCGAAGGTCCGGACCAAGTTCAAGATCAAGACGAAGAAGAAGAAGAAGAAGGAGGAGTGATCCTCCCGCCGGCCCCTGCCGGCGCTTCTCACTTCCCGTCCCGCTCCCAGGGCCCAGGCCCTGGCCCCGCCCTGGCGCGCACCGCGGTCCGACCGCGGGCATCGAGGGCACACCGAAGCCGAATCTCCAACTGGGGGACTCGGCTTCCCGCGTTCCACCCCCTCCCATGAGCACCACGTCCACCCACGCCGCCGCGCCCGTGATGGAGGTGTTCGCCTCCTTCCAGGGGGAGGGGCTGTACGTCGGTCAGCCGCAGGTCTTCCTGCGCCTCGCGGGGTGCCCGCTCCGGTGCCGGTGGTGTGACACCCCCGGCTCATGGCTGGCGCGGGCCGAGGGCCAGGCGCGCATCGACGCCGTGGACGGCGCCGTGCGCCAGCCGCGCGTGGCCTCGCCGTTCCAGGCGGCGCTCTGGGTGGCCGGCGTCGAGCCCGGGGAGCCGCGGACCGTGAGCGTCACCGGAGGCGAGCCGCTCATGTGGCCCGAGTTCATCCTCGGGCTCCGCTCCATGGTCGCGCCCCGGCGCCTGCACCTCGAGACCGCCGGCGCTCACCCCGAGGCCCTGGCCCGGGTCCTCGAGCGCGTCGACCACGTGAGCCTCGACCTCAAGCTGCCGGCGGACATGGACGCGCCGGTGGAGCTGGTCGCGGGCGAGGGCGAGCCGCGCTCCATCGACGAGCCCGCGCCGACGTCGCCCGAGGAGTGGCGCATGGCGCGGCGGCGCTGCCTCGACCTGCTCCAGGACCGGGACGCCTGCGCCAAGGTCGTGGTGACCGCCGAGCGCGGCGCCCGCGACTACGACGAGCTCTTCGAGGACGTGGCGCGCCGCGCCCCCGCGCTCCCCGTCTTCATCGCGCCCGTGACCCCCATGGGGGGCTGCGAGGCGCCGCCCCTCGACCACCTCGTCGAGGTGGTCGAGCACGCGCGCGAGCTGGACCTCGACGTCCGCGTGCTCCCCCAGGTCCATCGAGCCATGGGCATCGCCTGATCGAGTCATGAACGAGCCGAGTGAAGTCGACCCCGCGCCGGACACCGGCGGAGCCCCCGAGGAGGCCCCGGCGCGCCCGTCCGTGCCCATGCCCCGGGTCGCCCTCGTGGGCCGGCCCAACGTCGGCAAGTCCACCCTGCTCAACCGCCTCTGCGGGAGCCGCGTGGCGATCGTCGAGCCGACCGCGGGCGTCACCCGCGACCGGATCGCGGTCCCGGCCCGCCTCAGCACCCGGGAGGGGGACCGCTGGGTCGAGGTGATCGACACCGGGGGCCTCGGCATCGTGGACCGCGACGACCTCGGCCCCCACGTGGAGGCGCAGGTGGACACCGCCCTGAAGGGGGCCGACCTGGTGCTGTTCCTCGTGGACGTTCGGGACGGGCTGACGCCCCCGGACAAGCAGGTGGCCGCGCTGCTGCGCGGCGCCGACGTCCCCGTGCAGCTGGTGGTGAACAAGGCCGAGGGCGGCGGCTTCGAGTGGGAGGCCGAGTCCTTCCACGCGCTCGGGGTCGGCGGCGAGCCCATGGTGATCAGCGCGCAGAACGGGGAGGGCATCGGCGAGCTCCGCCAGTGCGTCGCGGACCACCTGCCCGGCGCCCCCGAGGAGAAGCCGGCGGAGAACCCGCTGATGAAGATCGCGGTGGTCGGCCGGCGGAACGCCGGCAAGTCCACCCTGGTCAACCACCTCGCGGGGGAGGAGCGGATGATCGTCTCCGAGATCGAGGGCACCACGCGCGACGCCGTCGACGTGGTGTTCGAGAAGGACGGCGACACCTTCACGGTGATCGACACCGCGGGCATCCGGAAGCGCTCGAAGCTCGAGGACGCGATCGAGTTCTACTCCGACGCGCGCAGCCTGAAGACGATCCGCCGCGCCGACATCGTGGTGCTCCTCTTCGACGTCACGCGGAAGCTCTCCTCCATCGAGAAGAACCTCGCGCGCTACGCCATCGACCGCTACAAGCCGACGATCCTCGCCGCGAACAAGTGGGACCTCGTGGAGGGGCAGACGCCGGAGTCCTTCCGGGAGTACCTCGACGCCCAGCTGCCGGGGCTCGGCTTCGCGCCCATCGTCTTCCTCTCCGCCAAGGAGGGGCTGCGGACGGACGAGCTCATCGACGTGGCGCGGGACCTCTTCGAGCAGGCTCAGCAGCGCGTCACCACCGGCGACCTCAACCGGGTCCTCGAGCGCGCGCTGGAGGCGCGTCAGCCGAGCTCCAAGGGGTATCGGGCGCGGGTCCGGTACGCGACCCAGGCGGAGGTCTCGCCGCCCACCTTCGTGCTGTTCGTCAACGACAAGAAGCACATCGGCAAGGACTGGCTACGCTATCTCACGAACCGGCTCCGGGAGGAGCTGCCCTTCCACGAGGTGCCGCTCCGCATCGTGCTGAAGGACCCCAAGACCATCGCCGAGGAGAACCTCCGAGAATGAAGCCCCTCACCGCGCTCCTCGCCCTGACGCTCCTCGTCGCTCCCGGCCTCCACGGGTGCGCCGCGCCGACCAAGCAGTTCCCCTCCCAGAAGACGGTGGAGGCCACTTCGGAGAACACCCTCTGGGAGACCCTGCTCCTGGCCATCCGGCGCAGCGGCTACCGGTACGGGATCGGCGCGGACCCGGCGAAGCGCGAGGTCGTGTCCAACTGGAAGAACGACCTCGCCCCCTACAAGGGCAAGGGCTTCCGGACCCGAGTGATCGCCCGCTACGAGCCCGCCGCGGACGCGGGCCAGGGGCTCCGCGGCTTCGACGTGACGATCCGGGTCGAGAAGCAGACCAACGAGTCCTACCGGGGGCTGGACCTCACCTACGCCGAGTG
>JASFWR010000152.1:0-8395 GCA_050049155.1 Planctomycetota bacterium
GTCGGACCCGAGGACGCGGACGGCGAGGTCCGTGCCCGCTTCGAGCGCGACGCTGAAGGGCGGACCCGGCCCGTCGCCCCCGACGGGGAGCCGGCGGGTCGCGCACCCGGGGCTCTCGACGATCAGGTCGCAGGCGCCGGCGGCGAGCACGCGCCGGAACGCCTCCTCCAGGACCCCGAGGGAGCCGTCCGCTTCGAAGTCTCCCCGGACGTACCTGCCCGACCGGTGGACCAGCGTGGCGGTCCCTCCGGCCGGGACTCCGGAGCGTGAGGCGACGATCAGGCCGACCGCGGGCCCGCGTGCCACGGGCTCGCGGGTCCCTGGCTCGCCGGAGGGTAGCGCCAGCTCGGGGGCACCGACCTCGGGGGCGCCGGCCTCCTCCTGTGCCGTGTCCCTCCGGTCGAGGTGCGCGCGGTCGGCCCGCCCGTCCGCCGAGCGGAGCGCGTGGACCCCGAGGGCCGCGATGACGACGGCGAGGCAGGCTGCGGTCTTGGAGGCGATGCCCATGAGCTCGATGCCGCCCACGGTCGCCGATCACCGATTCGGTCGCCAGGCAGGAGGCGACGATCGGGGCGGCCGCGAAGCAGACGCCGCGTCCCGGAGCGTGGGCTCGACACCATTGAGCCACGCCAACGGCATTCACGTCCAGTACGAGCGCGCCGCCCGACTCCGACACGATGGTGCCCCGTGTTCAGCCAGCGGCACGCCGTTGAAGGGAGCGGCGCGGGAGCTCGATCCGCCTCCAGGGGCCCCGGAATCGGGCCTAGCGGCTTCGCCAGGGGGGATCGCGAGTGGAGCGGCCGAAGGGACTCGAACCCTCGACATTCAGCTTGGGAAGCTGACGCTCTACCAACTGAGCTACGGCCGCTCGCGAGGCGAGAGGGTACGCGCGGGGGCGCGGGAGCGCAACGCCGCGTAGGGCGGGAGCGGGCGGGGGCGGGCCGTCGGGCCGTGGCGCCCCGCGGGGAGCGTCGGGAGCTCCGGCGCGGTCAGGGGGCGGGCGCGGGGAGCTCGGCGGCCCGCGCGGCCGGCGCGGTGGGGGTGGGGGCCGGGCGCTCGACGGGCGCGGTCGAGGCGGAGAGCTCGTCCTCCAGGAGCTCGGCCCAGGCCTCCATGTACTGCACCGCGTGGTCGCGGTCCTGGCGGCGGAGCCAGCGCGCGGGGACCCGGGCGAGGACGCGGGGGTCGGAGAGGTTCTCCAGGTGGCGGAGGTCGCCGATGTGCAGGCCGAGGGCGAGCATCTCGTCGATCACGTGGTCGATGGCGAGGCCCGAGGTGGGGCAGTGCTCCACCGACTGCTGGGACCAGTCCCCGTGGCGCTCCATGGCGCGGCGGTGGATCTCCGCGGGGGAGAGCTCGGTGACCGTCTGGGCCAGGTGGCCGCAGATGCAGGAGCCCATGTGGCCCCACTGGAAGTCGGTCCCCTCGCGCAGGCGGGCGGAGGTGCGGCGGAGGGCGGAGACGAGCTCGGGGGTCGCGATGGCCATGGGCCTATTGTCGGACAGCAGGAGGGGCGGCGGAAGGGACGATGTGCCGCGCCCCCCTCAGGCTCGCGGAGGGCGGGGTTCGGCCCCAGGGCGAGACGCTCAGCGGGCCCGGCGGACGCGGATCGGTCCCCGGGCGGTGGAGGGGTCCACCGTCCGGCCGCCCTGGGTGATCTCCACTCGGCCGGCGATCACGAGGCGGCGCGCCGCCCGGCGCGCGGGCTCCATCAGGGGCTTCCACTCCTCCGGCGCCACGTGGCGGGCCGCCTCGGAGGGGCAGATGCTGGCGTCCCGCGCCCGGCCCTCGAGCAGCGCCTCGATGGCGGACTCCAGGGCCCGGTCCACCGGGCGGACCCGCCGGCGCCGGCAGGCGGTGCTGCAGAAGCGGGGCGGGGTCGCCTGGCGGGCGGTGCTGCGCCGGGGCGTCATGCGGCGCCCGCAGGAGGCGCAGTGGGGGTCGCGGTCGAGGTCGATCGCCATGGGGAGGTCCTCTCCCAGGGATCTTCGACCGCGCCCGCCGGGTGGAGGCGGCCGGCGAACGGCGGCGGTCTCAGGGCCCGCTTCGGGGCAGGGGCCGCGTTGGGGGCCGCTGTGGCTCAGGGGCGCGGGAGGCGCTCACCGTCGACCCGCGCCTCCGCGCCCCTTCCCCGCGGCGCCTCGCTCGCCGTCAGCTGACGGCGGCCGCCTTCTTGCGCGCCCGCTTGCGCTCGTTCTCGTCGAGCAGGCGCTTGCGCAGCCGCAGGTTCTTCGGCGTCACCTCGAGGAGCTCGTCGTCCTCCACGTACTCGAGGCTCTCCTCGAGGGACATGATCTTGGGCGGGGCGATCTTCGCGTTGTCGTCGCGGCCCGCGGCGCGCATGTTCGTGAGCTTCTTCGCCCGGCAGACGTTGAGCTCGAGGTCGCCGTCGCGGTTGTTCTCGCCCACGATCATGCCCGTGTAGACCGCGGCCCCGACGGGGACGAAGAACTGTCCGCGGTCCTGGAGCCCGTCGAGGGCGTAGGCGATCACGTCGCCGCCGCGGTCGGCCACGAGGACCCCGTTGGTGCGGCGGGGGATGGGGCCGCCGTCCTTCTCCCAGCTCTCGAAGACGTGGCTGAGGACGGCCTCGCCCTGGCTGAGGGTGAGGAGCGCCGTGCGCGCGCCGATGAGGCCGCGGGCCGGGATCTTGAAGTCCACCCGCGTGAGCTCCCCGGCGGCGTCCATGTGGAGCATCTCCCCCCGGCGGCGGCCGAGGTACTCGATGATGCGGCCCGCGTGGTCACCGGGCACCTCGACGGTGGCGCGCTCGTAGGGCTCGCAGCGGGTGCCGTCCACGTCCTTGAGGATCACGTGGGGCTTGCCGACGGCGAACTCGTAGCCCTCCCGGCGCATGGTCTCGATGAGGACCGAGAGGTGCATGACGCCGCGGCCCTTGACCTCGAAGGCGTCCGCGCTGCTGGTGGAGGCCAGCTGCAGCGCCACGTCGCGGGTGGCCGCGCGCTCGAGGCGGGCGAGGATCTGACGGCTCGTGACGTAGTCGCCCTCCTGGCCCGCGAAGGGCGAGTTGTTGACGTAGAACACCATCGAGATGGTGGGCTCGTCCAGGGCGATGGCCGGCAGGGCCTCCACGTGCTCCGGGTCGCAGAGGGTGTCCCCGATCCCGAGCTCCTCGACCCCGGTGACGATGGCGATGTCCCCGCAGCGGACCTCCTCCGCGGGGACGCGCTGGAGGCCCTCGTAGCGGAAGAGCTTCTTCGGGAGGACCGACAGGGGCTTCTCCCGGTCCGGGTGGGCGAGGGCGTAGCGCTTGCCCACCCGGAGGCTCCCGCGGGTCACGCGGCCCACGGCGATGCGGCCGAGGAAGTCGTCGTGGTCGAGGGTGGTCGCCTGGAACTGCACGGGGCCGTCCGCGTCCATGACGGGCGGCGGCACGTGCTCGAGGATCTGTCGGAACAGGGCCTCGAGGTCCTCCGCGGGCTGCTCGGGATCGTCCGACGCCCAGCCGTCCCGGCCGGACCCGTAGACCACGGGGAACTCCAGCTGCTCGTCGCTCGCGCCCAGCTCGACGAAGAGGTCGAAGACCTCGTTGAGGACCTCCTCCGGGCGGGCGTCCGGGCGGTCGATCTTGTTGACCATCACCAGCGCCTTGAGGTCATGCTCGAACGCCTTGCGGAGCACGAAGCGGGTCTGGGGCATGGGGCCCTCGAAGGCGTCCACCAGCAGCAACACCGCGTCGGCCATGTTCAGCGTCCGCTCGACCTGCCCGCCGAAGTCGGCGTGGCCCGGCGTGTCGACGATGTTGATGCGCGTCCCCTGGTAGGAGATGGCGGTGTTCTTGGCGAGGATCGTGATGCCGCGCTCGCGCTCCTGGTCGTTGGAGTCGAGGGCGCGCTCGGCGACCACCTGGTTCTCGCGGAACGTCCCCGCGTACCGGAACATCGCGTCGACGAGGGTGGTCTTGCCGTGGTCGACGTGGGCGACGATGGCGAGGTTTCGGATCTCGGAGGCGGACGACATCGTGGGGTGGTTCGGCGGTCCCTGGCCCGGTGGGGGGCCAGTGGGTGGCTCAGGAGGACTCGATCGTGAGTCGACGGGACCCGGGCGAGGGGCCGGGCGAGGCGGCGCGCGCGGGCCGGGTGGTCCGTGCGCTCCTCCTCGAAGGACCCGCCCATCGGGTTCGAGGGCGAAGAGGGTACGGATCCGAGGGGCCGACCGGAACCGCGGAGGGCCCTTCTCGACGGGGAGGAATGGGCAGGGTCCCGATCCGGAATCGGGCGACGGGGTCAGTGGGCCGCGGGCCCCACCAGCAGGGAGAGGCACGTGAGCCCCGCCTCCGCCTTGTGGAACTCGCCGATGTCCACCGGGTGAAGGGAGGCGCCCAGGGCGTCCAGCCGGTCGGCGGTCCTTGGAGCGGCGGCGGAGACCACGAGGTCGCCCCCGACCTTCAGCACGTTGGCCCCGGCGGGCTCGTCCGGGTGGGGGTGGTGGACCTCGAAGCCCTCGAGGTGGGCCGGGTCGACGGCGGCCGGGTCCGCCAGCAGGCGGTCACCACCCAGCCAGGACAGGACCGTCTTGAGGTGCAGGGCCCCGCGGACCGGCACGGCCACCACCGGACGGCGCGCGATCCGGGCCAGGGCATCGACGCCGGCCCGGTCCGTGCGGGTGGAGAGGCCCACGAGGATCCTGTCGGGGAGCTGGAGGACGTCCCCGCCGTCGAGGGTTCCGGCGTCCAGCTGCTCGACGGGCAGGAGGGGCGCGAGCGCCCGGCCGAGGTCCTCCACCTCGCCGCGTCGGCTCGGGGCGCCGGGGCGGGTGAGGACGGCGCGGCCGGGGAGGGCCAGCGCGGGGTCCTCCACGAAGCAGGCGTCGGGGTGCCCCTCGAGCGGAGCGAGGGCCAGCACCTCGACGCCGAGTCGGCGGAGCGTCTCCGTGTAGGCGGCGTGCTGGAGCGCGGCTCGGTGCGGGTCGATGCGCACCCGGTCCAGGTGCGTCAGCTCGCAGTCCGCGAGGTCCGGTCCCGGGGGACGGACGAGGGCGAGGGTCGGGCTGGGGGCGGACAAGCTCTTGCGGGCGCCGTCGCGGCGGCCGGGGAGCCTATCCGAAAGGGGAGGCCGCGTCGCAGCCTCAGACCGCGGTGCGCGGGGTCTCGGCCTCGCGAGTCACGCCATTGGGCTTCAGGAACGCGGTCAGCATCCGATCCAGGGCGACGGTGTCCACCGGCTTGGAGAGGTAGTCGTCGCAGCCAGCGTCGAGGCAGCGGCGTCGGTCCTCGGCCATGGCGGAGGCCGTCAGGGCCACCACCGGCGCGGGGTGGCCGTTCTCCTTGAGCATCCTGGTGGTCGTGTAGCCGTCCTGGACGGGCATGTGCATGTCCATGAGGATCAGGTCGTACGGCGCCTCGGCGCGCTCGGCCATGTCCTGTCCCTCGCGACCGTCGCCGGCCACCTCGACCTCGAGGCCGCGGCGCTCGAGGAGCTTGCCGAGGACCTTCTGGTTGATGGCGTTGTCCTCGACGACGAGCACCCGGCCGCTGTACGCCTGGCGGCCCCCCTTGGGACCGGGCGCGGCCGCCGGGAGCGCGATCTCGTCGACCTCCATCGTCAGGGTGAAGGTGCTCCCCTGGCCGGCGACGCTCGACGCTTGGACGTCCCCGCCCATGAGGCGCGCGAGGTGACGCGAGATGCTGAGGCCCAGGCCCGTGCCCCCGAAGCGGCGGGTCGTCGAGCTGTCGACCTGCTGGAACGGGGAGAAGAGGCGGTCCAACTCGTCGGGCTTCACGCCCACGCCGCTGTCCTCCACGGAGATGCGAACCGCGACGCGCCCCGCGGCGACGCCCTCGCGGGACGAGGACACGCGCACGTGGACGCCCCCCGTCGAGGTGAACTTGACCGCGTTGGACACCAGGTTGTCGGTGATCTGCCGGATCCGGATCGGGTCGGAGAGGACCGTCCGGGGCAGGTCCTCGTCGCAGGTCAGCTCCAGGGAGATCCCCTTCTCGGAGGCCGCGGGTCGCATGCCCTCGGTGACCCGCCGGGCGATCGCCGAGAGGTCGCAGGGCAGGGTCTCCACCTCGAGGTGCCCGGCCTCGATCTTCGAGACGTCGAGGACGTCGCTGATGAGGGCGAGGAGGTGCTGCGCGCTGCCCACGATCTCGTGGAGCGCCGAGGACTGCTCGTTGTTGAGCTCGTCCTCCTCCTCCAGGAGGCTGGCGTAGCCGAGGATCGTCGTGAGCGGCGTGCGCAGCTCGTGGCTCATGTTCGCCAGGAAGCCGGACTTGGCGAGGCTCGCCGCCTCGGCGCGCTCGCGGGCCTCCCGCGTCTCGTCCTCCTGACGCTTGCGCTCCGTCACCTCGCGGGTGATCGCGAGGTGGACCGTCCGGCCCTTGCTGTCGGTGAGGGGCACGGCCCGGGTGTCCATCCAGTGCCGCTTGCCGTCCAGGCCCTGGATCTCGAAGATCAGCGACCTCGACTCACCGGCGATGACGGCCTCGTGCATCTCGATGAACGCCGCCCGGTGCTCGGGGAGGACGAGGTCGAAGACGCAGTTGCCCTGGACTTTCTCGAGGCTGGGGGCGGCGATCATGTCGAGGCCCGCAGGGTTCATCTCCAGGAGGGACCCGTCCCGATCGACGACCTTCACGCACTCGGGCTCGGCCGAGACGATGGCGCTGAAGTGCCGGCTCTGGGCCGACAGGCGGCGGCCGATGCTGGCGATGGTCTCCAGCTCGTCCCGGAACGGGGAGTCGGGGTCGACCTCTTCCCAGTCGACGTCCCGGCCCTCCTCGATGGCGAGCATGGCGCGGTAGGCCTGCTGGAGGGCCTCGACGCCTCGCTTGCGGAGCCTGGCCCGCCGGAGGTTGCACAGGGCGAACATTGTCGCGCCGAGGGCCGTGAAGGCGATGGGCCAGCCGAGGCTGTGGGCGCTGAGGAACGCGAGCGTGGGGAAGACCATGGAGACGGGGGCGGGGGAGGAGTGCGGGAAACACCTGTCGCCCCATTGATCGTTCCGAGCCCCTGTCCCGCAATAGGGTAAACACGGAAAATGGAGGGTTTTCCCTAAATGCGAGCAGGGTGTATCCGCCTGAGGCCGCCGTTTCCGGGGCTCGAGCGCCCTGCAGGGGGCTCTGGAGCCCTTCGCCCTCCCTAGACGGGCTGGTCCACGACCTTCTGGATCCGGTCCAGCAGGTAGGTCTTCAGGAGCCCCGTCTGGGAGCACTCGGCCTCCAGGTAGCTCTTCTTGTGGCGCTCGTACAGCAGGCGGGGGAGCACCGCCAGGGGGGCCGGGGCGCCGGAGTCGCTGCCGTAGAGCAGGGTCACGACCTCGCCGTTGCGGACCGCCTCGGTCAGGGGCCGGAGCCGCGGCTTCATGCGCGCGGGCCCGGGGACGAACCCGGGAACGGTGACCGGGGTGCCGCAGTGGGTGAGCAGCGCCGCGGCGGACGTGGTCTCCGCGCGGTCGGCGCACTCCTCCAGGACCTGCCAGCACCAGACGGCGTCGGCGAGCGCGCGGTGGTGGGTCCCGTCCTCCAGGTCAAGATGCTGGCAGAGGGTCTCCAGCTTGTGGTCCGGGGACTCCGGGATGAACCGGCGGGCGAGCTTGAGGGTGCAGAGGAACGGGGAGGGGGGGAGCTCCACGCCGCTGCGCGCCTGCTCGAAGCCGAGGACCCGCGCGTCGAAGCCCGCGTTGTGGGCGCAGAGCCAGTCCTCTCCGGCCCAGTCGGCGAACCGCCGGAGCGCGTCCGGGGCGAGCGGGGCCGAGCGGATGTCGTCGTTGGTGATGCCGTGGATCTCCGTCGCCTCGGGCTCGATCTCGATGGCCGGGGCCACGAGGGTCTCGAACTGGTCGACGACCTCCCCGCCGAGGACGCGCACGGCGCCGAGCTCGAGCAGGTGCGGAGCACCGCTGAGGTTGGCGGTCTCCGTGTCGACGACGACGATGGGGCGATCGAGCGGCATGGGCGAGCGGGTGGGGGTGGGGGCCCTCCAACGGCGGGGTCGGAGGGCGGCCCGGGCGCCTGGAGGGAGGCGCGGGGCGACGCGGGACTCTAGTGACCCGACCCCCATTGCTCAACGTGGCCCCTCGCCGCGCCCCGCAGGCGGCCTGGAGGCCGGATTCGCGCGGCAGTTCGGGATCCTTGGCCGCTGGAGCGGCGACTCGGCCCGCTACACTCCCGCCCATGCCCGCGCCCCAGGAGTCCCCGCCACAGGAGCTCGAGCCCCAGGTGTCCGAGTCCCGGCGGCCCGACCCCCAGCGATTCGGGGAGCGGCCTCTCCTCCTGTACGACGGGGAGTGCGGCCTCTGCTCTCGGACGGTGCGCTTCGTCCTCCGACGCGACCGGCTGAAGCGCCTGCGGTTCGCGGCGCTCCGCTCGGCGGCGGGGGAGGCGGCGCTCCGGGCCGCCGGCCTTCAGCCGGAGCCGTTGCTCTCGACG
>JASFWR010000153.1:0-8380 GCA_050049155.1 Planctomycetota bacterium
GCCGGCCTTCACGGCCGTGGTGACGATGTCGTCGACGGCGTTGGCGGCGAGCGAGGCCTTGGGCTTGGCGCTGCAGCTCGAGGGGCACGGGGTGTCGTCGTTGCCGTTGGAGGCGAAGGCGGCCGCGGCGAGCGCGAACCCGGTGAGGGCGAAGGTGACTTTCATTGCGAGTGGGGTGAGGCCTTGAAGCGGCCCGAGGGGGAGGCAAGATCGGTCCCGACAGGATCGGGGCCGCAGGGCCCGGATCTGGGGTCCTGCTCCGGGGATCGCCGCGCCGTCGAGGCGCCTCGGCTTCCGGAGGTGCGCAGGATTTCGGGACGTCGCCCCGCGAAGATGCAGCCCCTGCCACGCTTGACCGAAGTCACACAACCCACTCCCGCACGGCGGCTGCGACGTCTCGCCGCGCCGCTGCTCGCCGCCCACGCGGCGGCCCTCCTCGGCGGGTGCAGCGCGCCGGAGGTCCGCCCGCAGGCGGAGCCGCTCTCGGCGCGGAGCGACGCCGGCGCCGTCACGATGTACTCCGGGGACGAGCTGATGGCGAGGGTCCGCGTGGGCTTCGGCGAGCGCGTCGCCCTCAGCCGGCTGCGCGCCTCGAACGGCGTGGAGGTCCTGCGCGGCTTCCCCCTGGAGCCGCGCGTCGCGGAGTCGGTGGACCACCCCGAACAGACCGGGCTCTGGTGGGCCCACCGGGGGATGAACGACGACGACCTCTGGTACGGCGAAGGGGCCGGCGTCGCCAGGGAGCACGTCCTCAGGATCGAGTCCGACACCGAGGCGTCCCTGAAGGCTCAGGTGGAGTGGATCGGCGGCGCCGGGGTGCGGATCTGCTCGGAGCAGCGCGTGCTCCGGTTCCGCGTGGTCGACGACCTGCACGTCGTCGACGTCGACCACTCGATCACCGCCACGCCGGACGGGCTCGTGCTCGAGGACGCGCGGGAGGGGTTCCTGGCGCTCCGCCTCGCCGACGGGTTCCGCGCCGCCGCGGGGGGCGGCGCCATGGGCTCGACCGGCGCCCGCGGGGAGGACCTCTGGGGAGCGCGAGCCCGCTGGGTCGCCGCGACCTCTGCGGCGGCGGACGGACGGCGGGCGACGGTCTGCGTCCTCGAGGACCCGCGCAACCCGGGCCACCCCACCCGCTGGCAGGTGCGCCCCTACGGGCTGCTGTCGGCCAACCCCTTCGCCACCGGGGCGTTCACCGAGGACCCGGACGACGACCGCCCCGCCGTGATCGACAGCTACGGGAGCCTCCGCCTCCGCTATCGGATCGTGGTGGCGCCCGGGGCGCTGAGCTTCGCCGAGGTGGACGCCCTCTGGGCCGACCTCGCCGCCGAGGCCGGCGCGGCGCGTCGGCGCTAGTCGTCGCCGGCCCCCTCGGGCTCGGACTCGGCCGCCATCTCCGCGGCCGAGGCCCCCGCCAGCAGCGGGTCGCGGCGGACGGTGAACGGCCGCGCCTCCCCGAGGGGCTCGGCCTCGGCGCCTTCCTCGGCGGGCACCCGCACGAGGCGCGCGGAGTACTCGCCCTCCGGTGCCCTGCCGCGGCTCCCCGCGAGCTCGCGATCCAGCGCGCCGGCCCAGGAGAGACCGTGCATCCCCGGGCCCTCCGGGACCTCGACCCGGGCCACGGGTGCCCCCCCCGCGCCGAGGATCTCCACCGCCAGCGCGCCCGCCTCGGACCCGCGGTGGACCCAGAGCGCGAGGTCCCGCGACTCGTTCCGGCCGCGCCAGGTCGCGTCGCCGCCGCCGTACCCGCCGACGGCCGATCGGCGGGCCCAGCGTGTGAGATCCCCCACCGGCAGCAGGTGCGCCGGGGCCCCGAGGCCCTCGGGCGTCACGCCGCGGAGCCCGTCCACGTCGAGGGCCCAGAAGCCCCGCCCGTGGGTGGCGGCCACGAGCACGCCGTCCCGGTCGTGCAGGGCCAGGTCGTGCACGGCCACCCGGGGCAGCCCGCCGTCGAGCGCCGTCCAGCGCTCGCCCCGGTCGCAGCTCATGTACGCCCCGAGCTCGGTCCCCGCGAAGAGCACGTGCCCGTGCGCGGGGTCCTCGATCACGTCGTTCACCGGCCCCCCGGCCTCGAGGCCGGCCGTGATCAGGCGCCAGCCCTTGCCGCTCCCCACCTCGTCGGTGGTGAACACGAGGGGGCGGAAGTCGTCCTCCCGGTAACCCGTGAAGCTCACGTAGGCGCGCCCGCGGTCGTGGGCCGAGAGCGTCACCCGGCTCACCCACCAGTTGGACGGGAGGCCCGGGAACTGCCCGGTGAGGTTGGTCCATCCGTAGCCGCCGTCCGTGGACATCTGCACGAGACCGTCGTCCGTCCCCACCAGCAGCAGCCCGGGGTCGATGGTCGACTCGGCGATCGTCGTGATCGTGCAGTGGGGCACGTTCCCCGCGATCTTCTCCGCGTCGTTGGAGGTCAGGTCCGGGCTGTGCACCGGCCAGCTGTCGCCGCGGTCGTAGGACTTGAAGACCCGGTTGCCGCCGAAGTAGACGATCTCGGGGTTGTGCGCCGAGATCAGGATCGGGGAGTTCCAGTTGAAGCGCAGGGCGGCCTCCTCCGCGCCCTCGGGCTTGGGCGGGCGGATCCCCACCGAGGTGCCCGTCTCCATGTTGCGGCGGTAGATGGCGCCGAACTGCGACTCGCCGTAGACGGTGCTGGGGTCCCGCGGGTCGATCTGGGCGTAGAAGCCGTCGCCGCCCCCCACGTAGTCCCACTCGGAGGGGTGGATCCCCCGCGGGTCGCGGGAGGTGTGGGGGCCGCCCCACGTCCCGTTGTCCTGGGTCCCGCCGTAGACCCGGAAGGGCTCCGACATGTCGAGCCCGACGGCGTAGAACTGGGAGATGGGCAGGTTGTTGAGGTGCTGCCAGGTGTCACCTCGGTCGTAGGAGAGGTGCAGGCCCCCGTCGTTCCCGAGCCAGATCTTGTCGGGGTTCGAGGGGTCCACCAGCACGGCGTGGTGGTCCACGTGCACGGAGCCAGCGATCCGGTCCCAGGTGACGCCGCCGTCCTCCGTGCGATAGAGCGGCACGCTGCACATGTACGCGCGCTGGTCGTCCGTCGGGTCGAAGCGCACCTGCCCGTAGTAGTACGCCGGGCTGCCGCCGGCGGGCTTCTCGTTGACCTTGGTCCAGGTGACGCCGTGGTCCGCCGAGCGGTACACCTCGCCCCCGACCTGGCGCTCGCGCGCCGCCGGCTCGTACACGAGGAGGGCGGACAGGGCGGCCTCGACCGTGCTCGCCTTCCCGCCGCGCTCGTAGGTGACCTCCACGGGCTCGTCGGAGGCCTCGCCCTCGAGCATCGCCATGACCTTCAGCCACTGGAAGGCCGAGTCGATGTCGCGCTCACCCACCCGCCGGATCACGTCGCCGCGGCGCAGGCCGGCCTCTCGGGCCCCCCCTCGCCGCTCGAGGTCGGTCACCACGAGGGCGCCGTCCTTCCACTCGGTCTCCAGGGCGGGCCGGGGCTCGGGCTCGTCGACCACGACGTTCTGGTTCGCCACCGTGGCGATGACCTGACCGTCCCCGGGGAACACGTCCAGCCCGATGCGGCCGATGTCGCCCTCCGGGAGCCCGCCACCGCAGCGCTCGAAGGTGGCGCCCCGGTCGACGGACCGCCAGATGCCGGAGCCCGGCCCGTTGCCGTCGAAGTCCCAGGCCCGGCGGCGGCGCTCGTAGGAGGCCGCGTAGACGTGGTTGGGGTCGGACGGGTCGATCGCCACGTCCACCACGCCCACGTCCTCGTTGATGCGCAGCACCCGCGCCCAGGTCGCGCCCCCGTCGACGGTCCGGTAGAGCCCCCGCTCCTCGTTCGGGGTGTAGAGGTGGCCGAGGGCCGCCACGAGGACGTGGTCGGGGTCCTCGGGGTCGACCACGATGCGACCGATGTGGTGGGAGTCCGCGAGCCCCACGTTCTCCCAGGTCTCGCCGCCGTCGGTGGACTTGTAGACGCCGTCGCCCCAGTAGGAGCTCCGCTGGTTGTTGGCCTCGCCGGTGCCGATCCAGAGCACGTCCGGGTTCGAGGGGTCCACGGCGACGTCGCCGATGGAGATCGTCCCCTCCCGCTCGAAGAGGCAGCGCCAGGAGGTCCCGTGGTCCTCGGTGACCCAGAGGCCGCCGGAGGCGCTCGCCACCCAGAGGCTGTGGGGCCGGGCGGGGTGATGGGCGAGGTCGACGATCCGGCCGCCGAAGCCCGTGGGGCCGAGGGGGCGCCACTGGAAGCCGTCCAGGAGCTCCTCCGTGAGGACGCCGGCGGGCGCCGCGTCCTGGGCGACCCCGAGAGGGGCGCCGGCGAGCAGGGCGAGGAAGAGCAGCGAGCCGCTGCGGGCGTGGGGGGATCGGGACATGGACGCGCCTCGGGGGGGGACGACGGCGAGGAGGGGGGGCCGTCGGGGACGCCGGGGGGAGCGTCCCTGACTGGAGTCTATGACCCCCGCGCGGACCCGGCGCGGGCGCCGGCGGTGCATTCGCTCCTGGCCGCTGCGCCCGGCTCGAATCGACCCACGCGGTCCACCTCGCGCTCCGGAGCGCGAGGCACACGAGGCGACCCGCCGGCGGCGCCTGAACAGTGCACGAACAGAGGCGCGCGGACCCTACACTCCACCGTCATGACCGACGAGACCACCGGAGCGCCGCCCGACCGCGAGCGCGCCGCCTGCGCCCGGCACTGGCGGCGGAGCCTGCGGCTGATCGCCGTCCTCCTGTCGATCTGGTTCGCCGCCTCCTTCGGCTGCGGCATCCTGTTCCGCGACGCCCTGGACGAGTTCACGCTCCCGGGCACGGGCTTCCCCCTGGGGTTCTGGTTCGCCCAGCAGGGTGCGATCGTGATCTTCGTCGGCCTCGTGGGCGCCTACGTCCTCCTCGCCTCGCGGATCGACGCGGCGCTGGAGGCGGAGCGCCGCGCCATCGGCGGAGAGGAGGGGTCCCGATGACCGTCCAGACCTGGACCTACCTGCTGGTGGGCCTCACCTTCGCGCTCTACATCGCGATCGCCCTGCGCTCGCGCGCGGGCTCCACGGACGAGTTCTACGTGGCCGGCGGCGGCGTGCCGCCCCTCGCCAACGGCATGGCCACCGCCGCGGACTGGATGTCCGCGGCCTCGTTCCTCTCCATGGCCGGGCTCATCTCCTTCACGGGGTACGACGGGTCCGTCTACCTGCTCGGCTGGACCGGCGGCTACGTGCTGCTCGCCCTCCTGCTCGCCCCGTACCTGCGTCGCTTCGGGAAGTTCACGGTCCCGGACTTCATCGGTGACCGGTACTACAGCCGCGCCGCGCGCCTCGTCGCCGTCGTGGCCGCCCTCTTCGTGTCCTTCACCTACGTCGCGGGTCAGATGCGCGGCGTCGGCGTCGTGTTCTCGCGCTTCCTCGAGGTCCCGGTGAACACGGGCGTCGTCATCGGCATGGCGATCGTCTTCCTCTACGCCGTCCTCGGCGGCATGAAGGGCATCACGTACACGCAGGTCGCGCAGTACTGCGTCCTCATCACGGCGTTCCTGGTCCCCGCGATCTTCCTGTCGATCCTGATGACGGGCGACGTCATCCCCCAGCTCGGCTTCGGGGGCGAGGCCGTCGGCACCGGCACCTCCCTGCTCGCGAAGCTGGACGGGCTCCACGCCGAGCTCGGCTTCGACGCGTACACGAGCGGGAGCAAGTCGACCCTGGACGTGTTCTGCATCACGATGGCGCTCATGGTGGGCACCGCGGGACTCCCCCACGTGATCGTCCGCTTCTACACGGTCCCCCGGGTGCGCGACGCCCGCGTCTCGGCCTTCTGGGCGCTGCTCTTCATCGCCATCCTCTACACCGCTGCCCCCGCGGTGGCGGCCTTCTCGCGCACGAACCTGATCGAGTCGGTGGAGGGCGCCGCCTACCGCGCGGAGGCCGCCGCTGACGGCGAGGCCGCGCTCCCCGACTGGTTCAAGAACTGGGAGGACACCGACCTCATCGCCTGGGTCGACAAGAACGGGGACGGCCGCGTCCAGTACCGCCCGGGCGCCGCCTTCGCGGCGCTCCCCGGTCAGTCCAAGGTCATGCCGGTCTTCGAGGCGCCCCCCGAGGACGCGGCCGGCCGCGGCGCCCACGGCGAGCGCCTGCTCCGGAACACCCCCACCTCGAACGCCAACGAGCTCTACGTGGACCGCGACATCATGGTCCTCGCGGCCCCCGAGATCGCCGCCCTGCCCGACTGGGTCATCGCGCTCGTGGCGGCGGGCGGCCTCGCCGCCGCCCTCTCCACGGCCGCGGGGCTGCTGCTGGTGGTCTCCTCCTCCGTGAGCCACGACCTCCTGAAGCGCGGCTTCGCGCGGAACCTCTCGGAGCGCGGCGAGCTCATCGCGGCCCGGAGCTCCGCGGCGGTGGCCGTGGTCGTGGCCGGGATCCTCGGCATCCACCCGCCGGGCTTCGTCGCCCAGGTGGTGGCGTTCGCCTTCGGGCTGGCCGCCTCGTCCTTCTTCCCCGCCATCGTGCTGGGGATCTTCTGGAAGCGCACCAACCGCGCGGGCGCGGTGCTCGGGATGGTCGCGGGCCTCGGCTTCACGATCTCCTACATCGTCCACTTCAAGTTCCTGGGCGGGACCCCGGACCAGCTCTGGTTCGGGATCTCGCCGGAGGGCATCGGCGCCCTCGGGGTGCTGGTGAACACGGCCGTGACCGTCGGCGTCACGCTGCTGACGCCCCCGCCGCCCCCGGAGGTCAACGACCTCGTCGAGTCGATCCGCGCCCCTCGCGCCGAGGCGTCGCGGCCCTGACCCCGGCCTGGCCCGGGGCCGGCGCATAGTCCGCCCGCTCCCCACCGGCGGCGCTAATGTGTGCCCCCGGCGCGGCGTCGCCGGCGACGGCGGTGGAAGCAGCGGAAGGGACGAACGGCGACGGGGAGCAGGAGCCCGGTGACGCGAGTGGAGGCGCTGGCCCCACTCGTGGCCCCGTTCGTGGCCCCGTTCGGAGCCCCATTCGGAGCTTCGTCCGGCGGTGGACGCGGCGGGCGGCGCTCGCCCTGCTCCTGCTGGTCGCCGCCGCGGTCGGCCTCTACCTGAGCCGGGACCGCACGCTCCACCCCCTCCTCGTCCGGGCCCTGCCCGCGGTCACCCGCGCGCTGACCCCCTTCGAGGTCTCCGTCGGGGCGGTGGAGGGCGACTGGCGGACCGAGCTGGTGGTGCGCGGCGTCGAGGTCCGGCCCCTGACGCCCGGCTCCCCCCTCGTGCGAGCCTCCTGCGACGCCGTCGGCCTGACCGGCGACCTGGTGCGGGCCGCGACCCGCGGGGAGCTCGGGGCGATCGAGCTCGTGGAGCTCACCGGGCCGTCGGCCGAGGCCGACCTGACGCGCGCCGGGTCCGAGCCGTCCGAAGAGTCCGGCGGGGCCCCGGCCCTCCCGCCCTTCCGCCTCCTCGACGGGTCCCTGCGGCTCCTCACCGAGGGCGACGTCATCGACCTCACCGGCCTCGAGGCGGAGCGTGCGGCGTCCTCCGGCCCCGTGACCCTCGGGGTTCGCGCCGCGGCCAACGCGTGGACCGCCGAGGTCCGCGCGCGGGTCGACGTCTCGGAGGGCGGCGTGACCTTCGAGGGGGACCTGCTCGACGGCACGGTGCAGGACCTCGCGCTCACGGCGACGGGCCTCGACGGCGCCCTGCGCGAGGGCGTCCTCGACCTCGCCGGGGGCTCCGTCCGGGTCGGCGCCAACGTGGTGGAGGTGGAGGCCCTGACGGTGGACCTCGCCGATCCCGGAGCGCCCACCGTCGGCGGCCTGGTCCGCCTCGACGTGCCGCGGCTGGACGAGCTGGAGGCGACCATCCGTGCGGCGCGGGGCGAGGCCGCGGACGCGGCGCCGCCGTCCACCTTCGGCGCGGTGCGCGGGAGCGCCACCCTCTCCCCGGAGCCGGGGCGCGTCGCCACCGGCTCGTTCGAGCTGGAGGGCGAGGACGTCGTGATCGCCGGACTCCGCCTGGGCACCGTGCGGACCGCCCTGCGGGCCAGCGGGGACCGCCTCGAGGTCGCTCGCCTGAGCGCGACGGACGGCGAGCGCGTCTCCGTCGAGGGGCGCGGGGACCTCGCCCTCGGGAGCGGGACGCTCGACGACGTGGAGCTCACCGTGCGCATGGCGGACCCGCAGCTGGTCCTCCCGGGGGTCGACTTCCTCGGGGCGCTCGAGGCGGACCTGCGCCTCTCGGGGCCGATGACCGCGCCCGTGGGCGCGGTCCGCGTGGAGGCCGCGCGCCTGCGCCGGGACGGAGAGGACCTCGGGGAGGTGGCCCTCGAGGGCTCCTTCGAGGGCGGCCGCCTGGACGTGACGCGCCTCGGCGTCACGACCCCCCACGGGGACCTGCTCGCGGGCGGAACGGTGCAGCTGCCCCTCGGCGGAGCCGAGCTCGCCGTCGAGGTCCGCACCCTCGGGC
>JASFWR010000154.1:0-8373 GCA_050049155.1 Planctomycetota bacterium
CGATCCCCGCCCGCAGCTGCCCGCTGGACCCGGCGGTCATCGTCGGGTGAGGTCCTCGGCGAAGGCGTCGAGGGCCGGCACGTACCCCAGGTGGTCGGCGAGGCGCAGCAGCGCGACCTCGGTCTTCATGTCGGGGACCCGGCCGTCCCGGCACATGGCGATGGCCTCCCCGAGGTCGAGCAGGTGCACCCGGGACCACTCCTCCATGACGCTCCCGTCCCCCGTGGGTTCGGCGCGGTCCTCGAGCGGCGTCTCGACGGCGCAGAAGTAGAGCTTCTCGTCCGTCGTGCCCGGGCTCGCGAAGGTCTCGCCGCCCAGCATGACGCAGGCCTCGGCCGGGACCTGGACCCCGGCCTCCTCCCGGGCCTCGATCACCGCGCGCGAGCGGAGGCCCTCCTCCCCGGGGGCGTCGACGGGCTCCACGAGGCCGGCCACCACCTCGAGGATCGACACGTACTCCCGGGGGTCGGGGTGCACGAAGGTCTTGTGCTTGCGCAGGTGGACCGGGCCCCTGGGCGCCTCGCGCAGGAGCACGCGGACGCGCCCGTCCCGCCGCTCGTAGAGCACCGCAACCACGGCGTCGCTCCCAGGGCGCTCCAGGACGTCGCAGGGGTAGGGCGCGGAGGTGGAGCCGTCGTCGTACAGGTTCCGGAGCACCAGCCGGCGGAGCGTGAGGAACCCCTCGTCGCAGCGCGCGCCCGCGGTGCGGTCCTCGACGACCTCGAGGTCCCTGAGGCCCTTGCCTTCCATGGCCCCACGGTAGTCGGAGGCGGCCGGGCGTCCCACCTCGGCGGCGCGATCCCTCGGAGGGCCGACCCGCGCCGGCGGCGGGGGAGGGCGCCGCGCCCCTCCGGGCCTGCGGCAATGGCCCGCGGTGAGATCGCCGCGCGCGGGTGGGGTCGCCCTGGGACGGCGCGGTGGAGGGAATCGTCGGGATGGATCGTCGGACCGGCGTGATCGGTAGACTATGGACTCGCCTCGCCGCGCCCTCCGGCGCGACCCGAGCGACTCCCCGGCCGCTGCCCGCGATCCCTCCTGGAGGTCGCCCTCCAGTCGCCTCCCTCAGCCGACAACCCCAGTCGAAAGCCCCAGCCGCCACCCTTCGGGCGGCTCGATTCGTTGACCGACTCCCGCCCTTCCTTCCTCGATCCCACCGACACCTTCGTCCGCCGCCACATCGGCCCCGACGACGCGCAGGTCGCGGAGATGCTCGAGGTCTGCGGCGCGAGCTCCCTCGAGGAGCTCGTCTCGGAGACCGTCCCCGCGGGGATCCGCCTCGGCCGTGACCTCGACCTCGGCCCGGGCTTCGAGGACGGCAAGGGGGAGCAGCAAGCCCTCGCCGAGCTGCGCGCCATCGCCGGGAAGAACGTCCCCATGCGCTCGCTCATCGGCTGCGGCTACGCGGGGACGATCACGCCGCCCGTGATCCAGCGCAACATCCTGGAGAACCCCTCCTGGTACACGCAGTACACGCCCTACCAGGCGGAGATCAGCCAGGGGCGGCTGGAGGCGCTGCTCAACTTCCAGACGCTCATCGCGGACCTCACCGGCCTGCCGCTCGCGGGCGCGTCCCTGCTCGACGAGGCGACCGCCGCCGCCGAGGCCATGGGGATGGCCTACAACGCGTGCCGCCAGAAGAAGAAGCGCTTCTTCGTGAGCGAGGACTGCCACCCCCAGACCATCGCGGTGATCCGCACCCGCGCGGAGGCCCTCGGCATCGAGGTCGTGGTGGGGGAGGTCCGCACGGCGGACCTCGAGGACGTGTTCGGCGCCGTGGTCCAGTACCCGACCACCTACGGCCGGATCGAGGACTACACCGCCTTCTTCGAGCGGGTCCACGCCGCCGGCGCCCTCGCCATCGCGGCGGCGGACCTCCTCGCGCTCACGGTCCTGCGGCCCCCGGGTGAGTTCGGCGCCGACATCGTCGTCGGCAACAGCCAGCGCTTCGGCGTGCCGTTCGGCTACGGCGGCCCCCACGCGGCCTTCCTCTCGACCACCGAGAAGCACAAGCGCAGCCTGCCCGGCCGACTCATCGGCGTCAGCAAGGACTCCGCCGGCGGCCGCGCCCTGCGCATGGCGCTCCAGACCCGCGAGCAGCACATCCGCCGCGACAAGGCCACGAGCAACATCTGCACGGCGCAGGTCCTCCTCGCCGTGATGGCGGGGATGTACGCGGTGTACCACGGGCCCGACGGGCTGCGGGCCATCGCGAACCGCGTGCACGGCATGACGGAGACGCTCGCCGCGGGGCTCCGCGCCGCGGGGATCACCGTGGACGAGGGTCCGTACTTCGACACCCTCCGCGTCCGGGTCGACGACGCCCGGCGCGTGCACGAGACCGCGCGCAGCCACGGGTTCAACCTGCGCCCGATCGACGACGGCAGCGTCGGCATCACCCTCGACGAGCGCATCACCTCCGAGGAGATCGCGAGCCTGCTGGCCGTCTTCGGTGCCGGGGACCAGTCCGTCGTGGAGCACAGCGAGCGGGCCTCGCTCGACTTCCCGGCGCCCCACGGCCGCACCACGGACTTCCTGCAGCACGAGGTCTTCAACGCCTACCACGCGGAGCACGAGCTCCTCCGGTACATCCACCGCCTCTCGGCGCGCGACCTGTCGCTCACGACGTCGATGATCGCCCTGGGCTCGTGCACGATGAAGCTCAACGCCACGAGCGAGATGCTGCCGGTCACGTGGTCCGAGTTCGGGGACGTCCACCCGTTCGTGCCGGTCGACCAGGCCCAGGGGTACGCGGAGATGCTCCAGCGGCTCTCGCGCGCCCTCGAGGAGATCACCGGCTTCGACGCCATCTCCCTGCAGCCCAACGCCGGCTCCCAGGGCGAGTACGCGGGCATGCTCTCGATCCGCGCCTACCACCGGGCCAACGGGGACGAGGGCCGAACCGTGTGCCTGATCCCGACCTCCGCCCACGGCACCAACCCCGCCTCCGCCGTCATGGCCGGGATGAAGGTGGTGGCGATCCGCTGCGACGACGAGGGCAACATCGACGTCGAGGACCTCCGCGCCAAGGCGGAGAAGCACAGCGAAGAGCTCGCCGCGATCATGGTCACGTACCCGTCGACCCACGGCGTGTTCGAGGCGGCCATCAAGGAGATCTGCCAGATCGTCCACGACAACGGCGGCCGCGTGTACATGGACGGCGCCAACATGAACGCCCAGGTGGGCCTGTGCCGTCCGGCCGACTTCGGCGCGGACGTTTGCCACCTCAACCTGCACAAGACGTTCTGCATCCCCCACGGCGGAGGCGGCCCGGGCATGGGCCCGATCGGCGTGGTGGCGGACCTCGCGCCGTTCCTCCCCGGGCACCCGGTGGTGGAGATGGGCGGGGAGCGCTCCTTCGGCACCGTCGCGGCGGCACCGTGGGGCAGCCCGAGCATCCTGCCGATCTCCTACATGTACATCGCGATGATGGGGGCCTCCGGCCTGCGCCGCGCGACGGAGGTCGCGATCCTCAACGCGAACTACATGGCGAAGCGCCTCGAGGGCAGCTACGACGTGCTCTACCGCGGCGCCAGCGGCCGCTCGGCCCACGAGTTCATCATCGACCTGCGCCCCTTCGAGAAGACCAGCGGCGTCGTGGCGGAGGACGTGGCCAAGCGCCTGATGGACTACGGCTTCCACGCGCCGACCATGTCCTTCCCGGTGGCGGGCACGCTCATGATCGAGCCCACGGAGAGCGAGACCAAGGCCGAGCTCGACCGCTTCTGCGACGCCATGATCTCGATCCGGGCGGAGATCGCCGCCATCGAGGCCGGCGAGGCAGACCGCGAGGACAACGTGCTCAAGGGCGCGCCCCACACCGCGGCCGCGGTGACCGGGACCACCTGGGACCGGGCCTACTCCCGGGAGCAGGCGGCCTTCCCCGCCGACTGGGTGGTGGACTTCAAGTTCTGGCCCTCGGTCGGGCGCATCGACAACGGCTTCGGCGACAAGAACCTCATCTGCACCTGCCCCTCCGTGGAGGAGCTCGCGGAAGAAGAGGCGCCAGCGGCCGAGCCGGCCGCCATCTGAGGGCCGGGCCGCCGGCCCGTCAGTCGACCTCGAGTTCGAAGGCCTCCACGAGGTCGTCGGCGCCGTACCGGAAGCGCGCGCGCAGGCGCTCGCTCCGGAGCTCGCGGATCCGGCCCGACGGGTCGCGGCGCACGTTCATGGCGCTGGCCTCGAACGCTCCCCCCGGCGCGAGGCGGTAGGCGGGGACCTCGCGGCCGCCGTCGCTCAGGTACTCCGCGATGAGCAGCATCTGGTCGGCGCAGGCGGGGAACCCGGCGTCGTGGCGGACCTTGGCGAACTCCACCATGAGCTCGCTGTCCGTGAACCACTGGTTGGCGAGGGTGGCGAAGGCCTCCTGGGGGGCCTTCAGGAAGAACTCGACGTTGCCCCGGACGTGGGAGCGGTCGAAGCGCCGCCCCTCGTGGAAGTACCGCGTCCAGGCGGCGTCCCAGGTGTCGTCGGCGCCGTCCCAGAGGTCCAGCTCCTCGAATCTCGCGCGGGTCGCCGCCCGGTCGTAGCCGCGGGTGACGTCTCCGTGAAAGACGACCGCGTCCCCGGCGGCGCGCTGCAGCCCGAGGAACTTCCGCCGGTAGAGGTCCGGGCGCCGCCGCTGCCCGACGGTGTCGAGCATGTTGTGGGCGACCTCGTGGGCCAGACAGATGAGGTACACGTCGGTGACGCCGCGCCGCGGCGCGTCCGGGCCGAAGCTGTTCTCCCGGACCCCGAGGTCCATGGCGAAGATGTTGACGCCGCTGCGGCCCTTCACCCCGGGCTCCCTCGCGCCCGGGCCGACCCAGTCGGCGACGCCGATCACCTCGACGTCCCACACCTGGGCCGGCATCGCGGAGAGGACCGCGTGCATGGCCGCGAGCTGGGCCTCGCTGGCGCGCCCGTTGTCCACGAAGACGACGCCGAGGTCCACCAGCAGGCGCGCGTGGGCCTCGGACTCCCCGAGGGCGCGGGCCGTGGCGGCGCGGCCTGCGGCGGTGTCTGGAGCGGCGTTCTTGAGCACCACCGAGAACTGCCCGAACAGGGGGGTGCCAAAGGGGTCCACCTCGGGGTCGCGCTGGCGCCGGCGCAGGACCTCGGGGTGCTCACGGGCGAGGGCGGAGAGGTCGCGGAAGAGCTCCCGGCGCGCCTCGCTGGAGAGGAAGCCGCTCGACAGGTCGTTCTGCAGGGCCCGGAGGGCGCCGAAGACCTCGCCTCGCAGGCCCTCGTCCGACCGGAGCGCCGCGCCCAGCTGCGGCCCGTGGGCCTCGAGCGCCTCCGCGACCCTCGCCAGGTGGTCGCCGTGCCCCACGCCGCGCATCCACCAGACCGTGCCGTTGAGCCCGCCCGAGACCAGGTCGAGCACCCCGTCCCCGTCCACGTCGGCGAGGTCCGGCGTCGTGTTGTCCTTGATGAGCCCGCGGATGTTCACCGACTGGCCCCGGGACACGTCCTCGAGCAGCACCTTCGGGCCGAAGGCGGGGGGCGCGCCCGGCGCGCGCTGCTCGAAGAGGGCCACGTAGCCCCAGTTCACGCCCATCAGCACGTCGAGGTCCCCGTCCCCCTCGAGGTCGACGAGCCGCGGCGAGGAGTTGTAGGCGTCGCCCATGCCCTGGAGGCGCTTGGGCGCGAGGTAGTAGGGGCCCTTGTCGGCCCGCTCGCCCGCCTGGACCCCGCGGATCCACTGCAGGGGGCCGTCGAAGCCGCCCGTGACGAGGTCGATGGTCCCGTCGCCGTCGAGGTCCCCGGCGTCGAAGCGCGCCCCGCAGCCGGCGGGGAGCGCGAACTGGAGGTCCTCCTGCTCGAAGCGCCAGCCGCGGCGCGCGCCCCGGTTGAGGTACACGTGCAGCCGCCCCGCCTGGGTGGCGACGTGGAGGTCCTCCAGCCCGTCGCCGTTCACGTCCGCCAGGGCGACCCCGGTGGTTCGGTCGCCCCACGTCGTACGTCCCGCCACCTCGATCGGTCGCGGCGCTCCGAGGACGCCGGCCCGCTCCTCCTCGCAGCGCCAGATCCGGCCGTTCCCAGCGGCCACGACCAGGTCGCGGCGGCCGTCGCCGTCCCAGTCCACGAAGCGAGGCGTCGTCTGCCCCTCGAGCTGCAGGGGCGCGCCGCCGGCCTCCAGGGGCCGGGCCGGTTCGAAGGAGAGGGTCGCGCGGGGGGCGGCGGGCGTCTGGGGGACGAGGGCCGCGAGGAGCAGGAGGGGGGTCATGACCCGAGCTTCGCAGGCGGGCGCCGCGAGGACCAGCCCCTCGCTCAGCGGGATGCCCTGCTCGTTGGACCGACCGGTCCGGAGCGAGCCAGGAGTAGGGTCAAGACGGCCGCGAGGAGGAGCGCGGGGCCCACCGCTCGGACCAGGTGGGGTTCGTTGCTCCAGAACCCGCCGCGCCGATCGAAGGTGCCCATGGCCTGGGGGAGGAAGACCAGGAAGAGGGGCAGCGCGCGGGCGAGGTCGAGGGGGGCGCGGCGCCGGGCGAGGATCCGCACGGCCATGAGCGGGGGCAGGACGAACCAGGAGAGGAAAACGGCCCAGGCGAGCAGATCCCCGAGGCCTCGTGCGGCGTCGGACGCGACCTCGCCCAGCTGCGCGGTTCCTGCAGCTGGCTGGAGGAGGGGGGCGGTGGCCAGCGGTGCAATGAGGAGCAGCAGCGACGGGGACGCGAAGGCGGCCCTTCCGGGCGCGGGCCGGAGGCGGCGGATCACCAGCAGCAGGCCGCACAGGAGCGTCCACGCCACGCACGCGTGGAACAGGGAGGCCATGGGGACCGTGACCCACCGCGGGGGCGACCCGAGGCCGCGCGCCACCTGCTCGTCCAGCCAGCTCGAGCGGCTCCCGGCGGGCGCGCTGGGGACCATCAGGTCGGGGACCGGCCCGCCGAAGCCGAAGCTGATCACCTGGGCCAGGGGCCGCACGGGCGCCACGTCGGCCCAGCCCGCGTCCACGTCGCCCCCGACCACGTCCCACACCGTTCGCGCCGGGACGCGGCCCTCGGGCCACGCGTCCGCGGTGACCGCGGCGTGGAAGCTGGGGAGCAGGCCGACGACGGCGAGGCCCGCGAGAACTCGCCAGGGGACCGGGGACCGGCTCCCCCCGGCGGACCCCGCGAGGGTCCGCGCCAGCTCCGGCCCCGAGCCCGCGGCCAGGGCGCAGATGCCGAGGACGGCCCACCAGCTGTTGTGCACCCAGTCGCGGTCGACCATGGGCCAGACGAGGTTCCACCCCACGGCGCCGAGGAGGAGGAGCTCGTACGCCCGTCGGCTGCCCGCGAAGGCGACGGCCCTGCCGCGGAGGTGCGCGAGGCTCCCGCTGCGCACCTCGGCGCACTCGGCCCGCAGGCGGTCCACGTCGCCGAAGCGCCGCTGCGCCTCGGCCGCAGCCGCGGCGGGGGCGAAGCCTTCCTGGGCCAGCTGCTCGGTGAGCAGCTCAAGGTGCAGCTCCAGCTCCTCTCGGATCTCTCGGTCGTCCGCGCTCATCGAGGGGCGGGCCCGTGGATCGTCGGCGCCGAGGGGCGGAGGCAGCGAAGCACGAGGGCGATGGCGCCCGTGAGCTCCCGCCAGCGCTCGTTCCGGTCGACCAGCTCGGCCTCCCCGCGGCGGGTGATGGAGTAGATCTTGGCCCGGCGCCCGGACTCCGCCTCACCCCAGGCGGACGAGAGGTAGCCCGCCTTCTCGAGGCGGTGCATCGCCGGGTAGAGGCTGCCCTCCTCCACGAGGATGGCGCCCTCCGAGCGCTGCTCGATCCAGCGGGCCAGCGCGTAGCCGTGCTGGGGCGCGCGGCTGATGCCGCGCAGGATGAGGTGCTCGAGGGTGCCGCGGGGCAGCTTCTCGCGGGGGTCGTTCTTCATGGGGCCGTGCGGGAGGGAGGCGTGGGGAGGGACGCGTGTCGTGCCGCGTCATGGAGGGGCCCGGCGTGGAGAGGCTCTGCGTGGATGGGCTCTGCGTGGATGGGCACTGCGTGGATGGGCACTGCGTGGATGGACTCAGCCCGCGGGCTGCCCTTGGAGGTCGGCCAGGGTCCGCATGCTCCGGACCTTGAAGAGGGCGGCGAGGACGGCGAGGGCGAGCCCGAGCCGACGGAGCAGCCGGCCCGTGGAGAGGGGTTGCTCCAGCTGGGGGATGACCGCGGCGAACTGGACCGAGGATCGCACCGGACCGTCGTCCGCGTAGTCGGCCAGGTAGGCCTCGTTGGCGAGGTCGAGGGCCGCCTCGTCCTCGAGGGAAGAGCGCGTGGTGACCGCGGCCTCGAAGTCCTCCGCCAGCTCGTGGTTCACGGCGCCCAGCTGCCGCGTCCCGCCGATGGCCGTGACCAGCCCGACCAGCACGAGGCCGCAGGCGAGCTGCTCCGCGCGGGTCCGGGCGAAGGACGCGAAGAGCCAGATC
>JASFWR010000155.1:0-8362 GCA_050049155.1 Planctomycetota bacterium
ACATCTACAACGTCACGTTCCAGTACCAGGCGCCCACGGACCGCTGGTACCACGTGGTCGGGGTCGTGGAGCGTGCGGCGAGCGGGGGCGGCACGACCACCCTCTACGTGGACGGGGCCATGGTGATGGCGATCCCGTTCGTCGACACCCAGACCGGGGCGCCCATGGCGGGCGGCGTCGCGCCGACCCAGGAGCTCCAGATCGGCGCCATCAACGGCGGGGCCAGCGCGACGGGAGCGCAGTCCCAGGGGCTGGACGACCTGGCGTTCTACCGAGGGGCGCTCTCCGCCTCCGCCGCGGCGGGGCTCGCGAGCGGCGCCCTGCGCCCCACGGACTTCGGCGGCCCGGTCCAGCGCTACTGCTCCCCCGCGGTGCCGAACTCCACGGGCGCGGGCGGGGTGATGGACGCCCTCGGGAGCGTCCTGGCGTCCGCGAACGCGCTCACGCTCCAGGCCTCGTCCCTCCCGCAGAACGCCTTCGGCTTCTTCCTCACCAGCCAGAGCCAGGGGCAGATCCCGCAGCCCGGCGGGAGCCAGGGCGTGCTCTGCCTCGGCGGCGGCATCGGGCGCTACGTCGGTCCGGGTCAGATCCTGAACTCGGGCGCCGCCGGCCTCTTCCAGCTGCCCCTCGACCTCACCCTCACCCCGACGCCCACGGGGCTCGTGTCGATCGCGGCGGGCGAGACCTGGAACTTCACCGCCTGGCACCGGGACGCCGTGGCGGGCTCGGTGACCTCGAACTTCACCGACGCGGTGGCCGTGACCTTCCAGTGACGCGCCTCGCGGCGCCGGCGGGGAGGCGGGACGCTCAGCGGGGGCGCCGCCAGGCGTCCGCGACCGCGGCGGCCACCGCCTCGGCGACCCCCTCGTCGAAGGGGCCGGGGAGCACGCGGTCCCGGGTGGGGGTGCCCACGCACTCGGCGAGGGCGAAGGCCGCGGCCACCTTCATGGCCGGGGTGATCGCCGTGGCGCCGGCCTCGATGGCCCCCCGGAAGATGCCGGGGAAGGCGAGCACGTTGTTCACCTGGTTCGGGTAGTCGCTCCGGCCCGTGCCGACGACCGCGGCGCCCGCCGCGGTGGCCACCTCGGGGTCGATCTCGGGGTCCGGGTTGGCCATGGGGAAGAGCATGGGCTCCGGCGCCATGCGCTCCACGTCCGCGGGCCCGAGCAGCCCCGCGCGGCTCACGCCCACGAACACGTCGGCGCCCTCGAGCGCGTCGTGGACCGAGCCCTCCCGGCCGCCGAGGTTGGTGTACTCGAGGAGCGCCTGCTTCTCCGGGGAGAGGTCCTTGCGCTGTCCGTGGATGATGCCGCGGGAGTCGCACACGATGACGTCGCGCACGGGCTCGTAGCGCTTCGACTCGAAGCCGACGCAGGTGAGCAGCCTCGCGATCGCCGTGCCCGCGGCGCCGGCCCCGGCGATCACGACGTTGAGCTCGGAGAGCCGCCGGCCCGTGAGCTCGCAGGCGCCGATCATGGCGGCCAGCAGCACCACCGCGGTGCCGTGCTGGTCGTCGTGCATGACCGGGATGCCGAGGTCCTGGAGCCGGTCCTCGATCTCGAAGCAGTCCGGCGCGGCGATGTCCTCGAGGTTGATCCCCGCGAAGCCAGGGGCGATGGCCCGCACCGCGTCGACGACCTCGTCCGGGGTCGAGGCGTCCAGGCAGATCGGCCACGCGTCGAGCCCGCCGAAGCGCCGGAAGAGCGCCGCCTTGCCCTCCATGACCGGCATGGCCGCGCGCGGACCGATGTCCCCGAGGCCGAGCACGGCGCTGCCGTCGGTGACCACCGCCACGGCCCGCCCGGCCACGGTGAGGTCGCGGAGCCGCGAGGGGTCCCGGGCGATCTCCCGGCAGGGCGCCGCCACGCCGGGGCTGTAGGCCAGGGAGAGGTCGTCCGTGGTCTCGAGCGGCGTCTCGAGCTCCACGGAGATCTTGCCGCGCGTTCGCTCGTGCAGCTCGATCGCGCGCTCGTCCATGAGGCCCCGGTGTTGCTCGACGGTCATGCGGCAGACTGTAGCGGCTCAGCCCCCCCCGGGGCCAACCTGCAGGGACTTCGCCGCCTCCAGGGCGGCGCGGGCCTCGGGGTGAGAGGGCTGGAGGGCGAGGGCGCGCTCGAAGTGGCGGACCGCGGCCTCGAGCCGGCCCGCCCTGGCCTCGACCTTCCCGAGCAGGACGATCATCCCCACGTCCTCCGGGTCCTGCTCCAGCCAGGCTCCGGCGCTCTCGCGGGCCACGTCGTCGCGCCCCGCGCTCCCCGCCGCCTCCGCCAGGGCGCCGAGGACCCGCTGGGTGTCCCCCTCGATCCGCCGCGCCTGGAGCAGGGCGTCCGTGGCCTCGTCGAAGCGCCCGAGCTCCGCCAGGGCCGCGCCGTGGTTCAGGTGGCCGATGGCGTAGTCGGGGTCCAGCTCCACCGCGGCCCGGTAGGCCTGCTCGGCCAGGTCCACCCGGCCCAGGAGCACCTGGCTGCGGCCGATGCCCTCGAAGGCGGGGGCGTCCCGGACGGCGAGGTCGCGCCGGCCGCGAACCGCCCCCTCGAAGAGGCCGAGGGCGTCGCGGAACCGGGACTCGTCGATGGCGAGCCGGCCGTGCTCGATGAGCAGGTGGGGGAAGGGCGGCTCGCTCCGGCCCAGGGCGCAGAACGCGGCCACGTCGGCCGGCGTCGCGGGCCCGCGGAACACGCGCAGCGGCCGGGCGTCGGCGTCGAACACCACCGTGGCCTGGTCGGCGTCGCCGAGGGCGTCGGCGATCACCTCCAGCTCGAGCAGGACCTCGCGGGTCGGGTCCAGCTCACGGTCGGCCGCCGAGCCCGTCCGGGGCAGGGCCTCGATGACGCGGACCTCGGGGTCGTCGAGGGTGAGCGGCGCCGCCTGCACGTCGCGGCCCTCCCGGACTCGCACCACCAGCGGCGCGGGGGGCAGCCCCAGGGCGGCGGGCGTCCGTGCTGTCCGGGCCACCGCCGCGGTCCACGCGCTGGAGGCGCTGTCCTGAGCGGCCCGCCCGGCCCAGCGGGGAGCGGCTCCACGGAGCACCTCCGCGACCTCGCCCTCGCGCACCCGGACTCGCTCGGCGTCCCCGGGGAGCGGGCCGACGGCCTGGCGCGCGCCGGACGGCCAGAGGACCTCGAGGGAGGCCGCGTGCCCGCCGGTGGGGAGCTCGAGGTGCGGGGAGACCTGGGACTGGAACCCCTCCACGAGGGCGACGTGCCGGGCGTAGCGCCGCGGCCCCTCGGGCGTCTGCAGGGTCACGTCGACCCGCGCGCCCAGGGCGACCGCGGGGCCCTCCGCCGGGACCAGCTCCAGGTGCACCGCTCGCTGGGCGCCCCGGTTCTCGTAGTAGACGAGGCCGCCGAGGCTCCAGAGGGCGAGGTCCAGGTCCCCGTCGCGGTCCGGGTCGAAGGGCACGAGGGCGCGCCCGTCGTGGGCGGCGTCGATCCCCATGCACCACCCCGCGTCCACCCAGGGGCGGTCGGGCGAGCCCTCGTCGGCCCGGACGAAGAGCCGGTCCCGCTCGTGCCCGTTGAAGGACCCCTGGAAGCGCAGGTCGGCGTTCACGTCCTCGCTCCGCTCCCCGAGCTCCAGGCGCCGCCCGTCGTCGATGACCTGTCGCCAGTAGTAGGTCTGCCAGTCGCCGAGGGTCCGGTCGCGGTGGGAGGCGAAGCCGTTGGTGACCGCGAGCTCCTGCGCGCCGTCCCCGTTCACGTCCACGAACTGGCACCCCCAGGCCCACTCGGCCTCGTTGACGCCCAGCGCGCGGGCGCGGTCGGGCCAGGGCCCGCCCGCCGCGGGCTCCGAGTGGAGCGCGTTCCCGCGGGCGATCGTGTCCACTCGCGCCCGCATGGACTCCGAGAGCCGCGGGGCCAGGGGGACCATCCGGGCGCCCTCCTCGCTGGACATGTTGGACACGTACAGGTCCCAGCGCCCGTCGCACTCGAGGTCGGCGAGGGCCGCGCCCATGGTGTACGCGCTGACGCCGCCCAGCCCCATGGCGTCGTCCGCCACGAAGCGGCCGCCCTCGTTGCGCCAGAGCACGTTGGGCCCGAAGTCGTTGCCCTCGAAGAGGTCGGTGTCCCCGTCGTGGTCCGCGTCGAAGGCGAGGGCCACGTAGGTGTACCCCGTGCCCGTGATGCCGCGGGCCTCGCTCTCCTCGGTGAAGCGCAGGCCGCCCTGGTTGATGAGCAGGTGGTTGTCGGCGCCGTCGTGGGCCTCGACGGTGTTGTAGTCCGGACCCCGGGACTCGCCGCTGCCGTACACGGCGAGGAACAGGTCCAGGTCGCCGTCGCCCTCCACGTCCAGGGGCGCCACCGTCTGCACGGCGAGGCGGCGCAGGCCCACGGGGTTGGGGAGGGCGAAGGCCTCGGGGAGGTGACGCCAGGTCCCCGGCGCGGCGTCCGTGCGCGTCCACAGGCCGGCGAAGGCCTGCGCGCCGCGGTAGCGGCTCGTCTCCGACGCCACGATCTCCTCCAGCCCGTCGCCGTCGAGGTCCACGAACAGCACGAAGGCGGGGCGGTCGGCGAGGCGCTCCATGGGGAGCGGGATGGGCACGAAGCCGCCGACCCCGTCGTTGCGGAACAGGAGCGTCGACTCGTTGCTGCGGGTGGCGATGAGGTCGTCGAACCCGTCCCGGTCGAAGTCCACCACGGAGAGGCCGCCCAGGGTGAGGGTCCGGTGCCGGTCCACGAAGTCCTGGAGCAGGCGCTCGTTCGCGGCGCTGGTCCCGAAGGTCAGCCCCACCTCCACCGTCCGGTCCACGTAGCGCGCCGGGTGCGCCGCGCGGAGGCGGTGGCCGGCGCCGAGGGGGTGGAGCGGGTCGGGCGCGCAGGGGAGTATGCGGGAGAGCCGCCAGTCCTCGCCCGGAGCGCAGCGCGCCTCCACCTCGGCGAAGAGCGTGAGGTCCACGCGGTCGGGGGCGGCGCCGTCGAGGCCCGCCCAGCGCAGCCGGGCGCGGGCCGTGGCGCGGTCCCCGGCGGCCGCGAGCTCGAACCGGTCGAGCTCCAGCTCGACGCGGTCGGGGGCGTCCGTGCTGGCGCCGATGGAGCGGAGCCGGGGCAGGAACTCCGCGGGGGAGGTCCAGGCCTCGGTCGCGGGCTGGAGCCAGCGCACCTCGAGGCCGGCCGCGGCCTCCGGCGCGCCGAGGGAGGGCACCGCGCCGAGGAAGTCCGCGTCCTCGCAGCCCCGGGCCGCGCGCTCGAGGTTGCCGCTCGCCAGGGGCTCGAGCACGAGGGCCAGCAGGTCACGCTCGAGCCGGAGGGCCTCGGCCTCGGAGCGCTCCAGGTCCGTCACGATGGGCGCGGCCCGGTCGGGGGGCGCCGGCACCGCCACCGCGCGCGCGCCGGCCCCCTCGCCGCAGGAAGCGCCGAGGCCGAGCGCGAGGGCCCCCAGGAGGGGGACGCCGGTGAGGCGGAGGCGTCGCGGCGACGCGTGGGGTGAGCAGGAGCGCGGCACGGCTGGAAGGTACGGGGCGCCCTTCAGGGGCGCGGGCACGAAGTCTACAATCGCCCCCATGCACCACCGCGGCGCCACCTTCCTGCTCAACGGGCTCTGCGGGGCCCTCGTCGCCTCCCTCGTGTTCCCCCTCCAGGGCTGCGTCGGCCCGGGGCCGGCGGGGCGAGCAGGGGCCCCCGGACCGGTGACGCCGGCGGCCACCCCGGCGGCGTCCACGCCCGTCGGTGCGACGGGAGCCGAGGCGGGCGGCGACGCGGTGGCGGACGGCGCCGTCCCGGCGGACGGGAGCACCGCGGCGGGAGCGGCGGGGAGCGACGGCGCCGCTGAGGATACGAAGCCGGCCGCCGCGTCCGCCGTGAACACGCCGGCCAAGGAGGCCGCCGCCGTGCAGATGGCCCAGCTCTTCGGGCTCCTCGGGGAGGACGAGGCCGCGCCGCTGCTGGTCACGTACGCCGACACCAACGGCATGGCGGGGGCCGCGGACATCCTCGTGCGCCTCGAGCCCGAGAAGCGCAGCAAGCTCATCCGCGAGCTCCAGCGCACCCAGCCCGACGAGGTGGCCGGGTACCTGTCGGCCCTGCAGGAGGCCCTCGCCCGCTCCTCCCAGGACACCCCCGGCCGCACCGCCGAGGCCGCCGAGGTGATCGACGCCTGGCACGCCGCCGCGGCGCGCGGGGACCGTGAGGCGTACCTCGGGGCCATGACCCCGCGGGCGCGCTTCCTGGGCACCGACTCCTCCGAGCGCTGGGACATGTCGCAGTTCACCGCCTACGTGAACGAGCACTTCCGGCCGGGCCGGGGCTGGACCTTCGTGCCTTCCGAGCGCGTCGTCCTCGTCTCGCCGGCGGGGGACTTCGCCTGGTTCGACGAGCGCCTGCAGAGCGAGAGCTACGGGGAGCTGCGGGGCACCGGCGTCCTGGAGCGCGGGGACGACGGCTGGCGCGTGGCGCACTACAGCATGACCTTCACCGTGCCGAACGCCGTGGCGGGGCAGGTGGTGGAGGTGGTCGGCGGGGCCGACGACTGAGCGCGCCCGGCCCAGCGCGCGGGAGACCCGGCCCAGCGCGCGGGAGACCCGGCCGAGCGCGCGGGAGACTCAGCCCAGCGCGCGGGACACGTCGCGGCTGCGGAACCACAGCCACCCCGTCTGGGTCAGGCCGGCGACGACGAAGGAGACCAGGGTCCAGTCGAGGCCGGAGACCCCGAGGCCCTCGGCGCGCAGGACGCCCAGCTCCAGCAGGGCCCACGCGAGGCCGAAGTAGAGGAGCACGGCCTCGGTGATCGGGCGGGTGCGGTGGGCGTGCACCAGGAGGCCCTGGTACCAGCTCTGCGCCACCTGGTAGGCGGGCATCAGCAGGCAGAGGGCGGCGCCGGTCCGGGCCATGGGGATCAGCTCCGCCGGGATCCGCTGGACCACGCCGAACCAGAGCTGGGAGAGGGGCGTGAGGGCCAGGAGGGCGAGGAGCACCGACGTCCCGAGGCCGAGGGTGACCCCGAACCGCCGCAGGGCGCGCGGTCCGCCGCCCAGGGCGACGAGGGTCACGACCACCTCGTTGAAGGCCATGCCGACGCTCCGCATCGTGAAGACGAGGGCGTGGACCGGACCCCAGGCGGCCACCGAGTCCAGGGCCCGCGGCATGCGGTTCATCCCCGCCGCGCCGATGGGCTGGATGAACAGGGTCACCAGTGGCGTGAGGGCCAGGGGCACGTAGAAGCGTGCGAAGCGGCGCACGGTCATGGCCTCGTGGTCCTCCGCGGCGCGCAGCGCGCCGTGGATCTCGCGCACGCGCCAGCGGGCGTAGAGGGCCTCGGCGGTGACCCCCGTGGCGACGCCGATCCCGGCGACGGCGATGCCCGACAGGGCGGTCCCCACGCCGAGGCCGTAGAGCACGGAGGCGGTGGCCACCAGCCGGACCGCCGTGCCGACGCCCACGGCCCCGCCGCGCTCGAAGCGGATGAGCGCGCCCTGCTGGGTCCGCCGGTAACCGATGGCCAGGGTCCAGGGGGTCATCAGCTGCAGCCCCACCCGTCCCGGCTCCAGGACCCGGGCGTCGCACCCCAGCAGCCCGGCGGCCACCAGGTCGTAGAGCGGGGTGAAGGCGACCAGGGCGTGGAGGAGCGAGAGCCCGAGGCTCAACACCGTGCCGTAGCGCAGCACCGCGGCGTAGCGGTCCCAGGAGGTCGCGAGCCGCGTCGAGGCGGCCAGCATCATGATGATGGGCCCCTCGATGACGAGGCTGATGGGGAAGACCACCGAGCTCCAGGCGGCCAGGTTGATCTTGGCCTCCGGGAGCCTCGACACCGCCGCGATGACCAGCGTCGGCTCCATGGCCATCAGGATCCAGCTCGCGGCCAGGGGGGCCCAGAGCCGGGCGACCCGCGGGACGTCCACGGTGGGCGCCGCGCCCTCGGCGGAGCCGCCCTGGGCGGCGGTGCGGTCGGGCGCGGGGGAGGACAAGGGGCGGAGAGGGTGCACGCGCGCCCGGCGTGACGCAAGCCGGACGCCCGGGACGCGCGCGGCGCGCCCCGGGTTCGCCCGGCGCTCCCCGTCAGATGCCGCCGCTGCCGCCGCCCGTGGGCGGCTCGGCGGTGGGGGGCTTCGCGGGAGGCTGCGTCATCTCCACGGGCACCGGCAGGCCCGGGGCGCCCGCGGCGGGCTTCGGGTCCTGGTCCTCCGCGGGGCCCGCCTCCTCGGCGGTCTCCTCCCCTGCGTCCTCCTCCGCGTCCTCCTCTGGGGTGGGCTCGGCCACACCGTCCGTGCGCAGGCGGAAGCTCGTCTCCTTCCAGGTGGGCACCGCGAACGCCCAGCCGCCCAGGGCCGCGCGGATGCCGTCCCGCTCCGCCTCCAGCTCGGCCCGGCTGGGCCCCTCGTCGGCGGCCGGCTCGGCGTCCGCGGTGTCCCCGGAGGAAGCGTCCGCGG
>JASFWR010000156.1:0-8355 GCA_050049155.1 Planctomycetota bacterium
CGCCACCGCTGCCCCTCGAGCCGCTCCCCGACGGCGCCCCCCCGGAGCCCCGCTTCGCCCTCGGGTACGCGGGGCTCAAGGCCGCCATCGAGCACGAGGGCTGGCTGCTGATCCTCAACCTCCAGGACCACGAGGAGGAGCGCGGCCCGCGCTCCTTCCGGAAGGGCGCGAGGGAGCTCTACCACCTGACCGACGACCGGGCCTGCGCCCTCGAGCTGGCCGCCCGGGAGCCGGAGCGGGCCGACCGCCTGGAGCGCGCCCTGGTCCGCTGGCTGGCCCAGGCCGACCCCGTGGGCCTCGCCGGGTCGTTCAACGTGAGCGCCGAGGCCCAGCGGCGGCTGGTGGAGCTCGGCTACGCCGGGAACCTGGAGAGCACCCGCGCCGGCGCCTGGTACCGACCCGAAGTCCGCTAGGCGTCCGTCGGAGCGTCGCCGGGTGCGTCGAGCCGCGCCGACATCCCGTAGGAGGTCGTCTCGTCCACCGTCGCCTGGACGTGGGTGCCCACGAGCGCACCGTCCCCCTCGAAGGAGATGGGCATGCCCCAGGGGGTCTTGCCGAGCAGCACCCGCTCGTCCCGCTCGGACACCGACTCCACGAAGACGGGGACCGACTCCCCCTGGTAGCGCTGGAACCGCAGGCGCTGGGTCCGCTCGGCCACGCGCAGGAGCCGCTGGTTGCGCTCCTTCTTCACCGCCTCGGCGATGTCGTCCACCAGCCGCTCGTCGGCGCGGGTGGACGGGCGGGGGTCGTACTTGAAGACGTAGTTCACGAGGAACCCCTGCTCCTCGAGGAAGCGCTCGGAGCCCTCGAAGTCCTCGTCGGTCTCGCCGCAGAAGCCCACGATCCAGTCGCTGCCGAGCTCGATATCGGGCACGACCTCGCGGAGGAGGTCGGCGCGGCGCCGGTAGAGGTCGAGGGTGTAGCCGCGCTTCATGCGCTTGAGCACCTCGTCCGAGCCGGCCTGGGCCGGGAGGGGCAGGAACCGCTCCACCTTGTCGTAGTCGCGGATCGCCTCGGCGAACGGGCGCGTCACGTAGCTCGGGTGGAGCGTGATCAGGCGCACCCGCTCGAGGCCCTCGACCCCCTGGAGCCGCTCCAGCAGGTCGGCGAGGCTCGGGCGCCCCTGGCGGCCGCGCATGGCCGGCGCGCCGCGCTCGGGCCGCGGCATGTCCTCGCCGTAGCTGTTGATGGTCTGGCCGAGGAGGGTCAGGACCTGCACCCCCTGGCTGGCGTACCACTCCGCCTCCCGGACCAGCTCGTCGATGGGCCGCGAGCGCACGCGCCCCCGGGTGGTCGGGACGATGCAGTAGGTGCAGTTGAGGTCGCAGCCGCGCATGACCGCCAGGAACGCGTGGCGCCCGCCCGCGTACTCCTCGCCGGCGCGGTCGACCACCACGTCCTCGGACATGTCGGTCGCCAGGAGCTGGCGCTCCCGTCGGGCGAAGCGGTCCGGCGCCTGGCGCCGCTCCTGGAGCTCCTGGACCATCCGCGGGAGCAGGTGGAACTGACGCGTCCCCGCCACGAGGTCCACGTGGCCCGCGCGCTTGAAGACCTCCTCCTCGACGCGCTGGGCCATGCAGCCCATGACGCCCACCACCAGGTCCGGGCGCTGCTCCTTGACGCGCTTGAGCTCGCCCACCCAGGACCAGGTGCGCTCCTCCGCGTGGTCGCGCACCGAGCAGGTGTTGAACAGCACCACGTCCGCCTCGTCGATGGAGGCCGTGGTCTGGTAGCCCTCGCGCATGAAGCGCCCCTCCACCAGCTCCGAGTCGTACTTGTTCATCTGGCACCCGAAGGTGACCACGTGCAGCCGCGGCGCGTCCGGATCGACGGATCCGGCGCGCTCCTCGGCGCTGGAGCGGGACTGGTGGCGGGTGGTGGACATCGCGGGCGCGAATGATGCCAGCAACGGCGGCCGGCTGCATGGACCGGGAGGGTCTCCCGACGGAGCTCCAGGTCGCGGGGGACGCCCGAGGCCCCGCGCCGGACGCCACCTCGTCCCTCCAGGGAGCGGTGACCTGGGAGGTGGACAGCTGTCCCACGGGGGGGACCGAACCCGCCCCCTGACCACCTGCGGCGCCGTCACGGCGCCCCCAGCAGGGACCACGGCGCGCCCCGGCGCCCTGGCACACCCCTTGCCCATGGGTCCCCACGCGGCGCCCGCCGTGCGACCCGGAACCCCTGGAGGTGCCCCATGCAACGCCCCCGTTCGAACCCCCTCGTCCTCGCCCTGCTGGCCACGGTCACGCTCGCGTCCTGCGACAACGTCCACGTGGGCCGCGCCGTCCCCCGGCCCGACTCCTTCCTGGAGCTGGAGCCGAACGACACCCCGGCGCTCGCGGACTTCATCACCGTCACGGATCGCTGGACGCTCCTGACCGTGGAGGGGTACGTGCAGGCCGTCGGGTTCGACGTCGTCGACCACCTGGAGTTCGAGGCCAGCGAGCCCATGGAGCTGAGCTTCCACCTCGAGGCCCACGCGCCCTTCGGCGACGTGGACGTCGCGATCTACGACCCGATCGCGGGCGTCGTCCTGGGGACGTACGCCAGCGGCGGGCCCAGCGAGGTCGGGACCCTCCTCGTCCTCGAACCCGGTCGGCCGTTCCAGTTCGTCATCGACGCGTTCCTGGTGGACACGCCCTGGTGCCTGCACCTCGAGGGCTGGCCCCTGCCGCTCGGGGCGGAGGCCCCCAACGAGGAGGAGCAGCTCGACGAGCCGGCGCCCGCGATCGACGACCTGGATCGGCGGGACGAACGGCCCGAGGCCGCCCGGCTCCCGTTCCGGACGGACGCCGAGCTCAGCCCCCGACGGGATCGGGCCGCCGAGGATCCGGTCTCCCTGGAGTAGCCTCGGATCGATGCACCCGAGGCGGCCAGGGCGCGCCGGGGACCTCCTCCCCGGCGCGCCCTGTCTCGTGCAGGGCCGACCGGACGGCGGGCGCGGTGCGCCGCTCTGGGACACGGCGCCGGGCCGCGGCCGCCCCCTCCGGGAGCGGGGTACTTTTTCGTGTGAACACCGCACCGCTCACCCGCCACCTCGCCCTCCCCGCCGCCGGCGTCGCCGGCGTCCTCATGCTCTCCTGCATGGCCACGCCGCCGTCCTCGGTGCTGGCGTTCGACGGCGGGCGCGTCCGCGCCGCGGACCTCGTGGAGGCCGAGCGGGTGGAGGACCTGATGGCCCGGCTCCAGCCGCGGCTGCTCGAGCTGCTGCCCGACACGGCCTTCGACGACCTGGACGTGTGGATCCAGGACACGCCCAGCCTCTACAGCTTCCAGTCCGAGGCCAGCACGGACGCGGAGGGGCTCTGGTCCCCGACCCACCAGCGCATCATGCTCTCGCGCCACGCGGACCACATCGAGCGCACCCTGGCCCACGAGCTGACCCACGCCGCGCTCGGCGAGAGCTGGGGCATGCTCCCGGGCTCCATGGAGGAGGGCCTCGCGGACCACGTCTCCGGCGAGCTCTGCGCCAGCGGCGCCGCGCGCCTCCGGGCCGGCCGCCTCTCCAGCGCCTGCCTCGCCACGGGCGGCGTCTCCCTCCAGATCGAGATCACGCCCCGCACCGCCGGCCTGCGCCACGGCTGGTCCGCCAACGTCCGGCTCAAGGGGGACGCCCAGGGCACCGACCCCATGGACGTGTTCCGCCTCGCGGCCGGCCTCTCCTCGACCCGCCTCGAGAGCGGCGCGAAGCGCGGCTTCTACGGGCTCGCCTACCTCGCCGTCTCCCGCATCGTGGACCGTCAGGGCTACGCCGGGCTCCAGGCCCTGTGCCTCCGCGCCGAGGAGGCCGACCTCTCCCACGTCCCCGCCCGGTGGGTCCTCGAGGCCGCCGGCCTCCAGGAGGACGCGGACAGCTGGCGCCGCGCCGCCGCCCGACACATGGGCGACGCCGAGCTCCGGGAGCTGATCCGCATGTACCCGAGCTTCGTGACCGACGCGGTCGAGAGCTTCATGGCGTCCACGGACGAGGACGTCCGCGACGTCGAGGACCTCGAGGTGCTGATCCGCCTCCGGGAGGGCACGGCGGTGGTCCGCCTCGCCGAGATGCCCGACCTGCAGGAGCGCGTCGCCCGCGCCCTCGAGCCGGCCGGCCCCGAGCCGGTCCGCCTCGCCTCAGCCCATCGCTGACTCGTACCGCCGCAGGCCCCGGCGGAAGCCCCAGGCCACGAGGGTAGCGAAGCACGCCAGCAGGGCCGGATAGAGCAGCGCGAAGCCCGGGTCGAGCCGGCCGAGCACGAGGGAGGCCGGGTACCAGCCCATCCCGGCCACCGGCACCACGAACTTCAGGAAGCGCCCGACGCCCCGCGGGTAGACCTCGAGCGGGCGCTCCCCGAAGTTGGAGACCAGCAACGACGCGAGGTGCCCGACGTCCGAGTTCAGGAGCCAGAACTCGAGGAGGTTGTACGAGAGCATCAGGAACACCTGGGACCAGGCGATCACCGCCACCGCGCAGGGCAGCGCCCAGAGGAGCGAGCCCGCCCCGACCTGCTCCGGGACCACCCCCGCCAGGGCGAAGGCCAGCCACCCCGCGCCGAAGCAGAGGTTGGTGAGGCCCTCCGGGCTGAAGCGCTGGAAGAAGTACAGGTGCGCCGTGGCCCCCGGGCGCACCCGGAACGCGTCCAGGTTCCCGTCCTTGAGGTCCTTGCCGAAGTGCCACTGCTGCCCGAGGAAGGTCATGTGCAGCCCGTCCGCCACGAAGACCATGCCCAGGTAGACCCGCATCTCCTCGTGGCTCCAGCCGCCCAGCGTCAGCGCTGCGCCCTCGCCCGCCCCGCCGAGCCCGTAGAGGATGTCGAAGGTGAGGACGAAGGAGAGGTAGAAGCACAGGTCCATGGCGACCTGGTTCAGGAACTCCATGCGGAACTGGCTCTTGCGCACGAAGCCGATGCGCACGTACTGCCGCTGGACCGCGAGGCCCGCGCGCAGCCGGGTGAGGAGCCCGGCGGGAGCGCCGCTGCGCCCGCTCACATCCCCGCTCCCACGTAGCGCGCGAGCCCCCGCCGCCAGACCGCGCGGCGCGCCAGCTCCAGCAGGACCAGCTGGGCCCCCAGGATCCCCACACCGCTCAGGAAGTCCGCGGTCCCGAGCCGCCCCATGAGGAGCTCGATGGGCGCGGTGATGGTCCAGTAGGGGAACCCCAGGGAGAGCACCTCGAAGAGGGCCGCCGGCATCTGCGACACGGGGACCAGGGCGCCGCCGGTGAAGGAGATCACGAACCACGCCATGACGAGGAGGCTCCAGATCACGTCCAGCCAGAACGCCAGGGCGTTCAGGATGAAGTAGACCAGGAAGCAGCAGTAGCTCCCCATGAGCACCAGCACGAGGGCCTGGGCGGTCGCCTCGAGGCTCACGGGCACGAGCCAGTGGGCGGGCGCGAGCAGGTAGCCCAGCCCCCACACCAGCCCCGCGATGCCCAGCTGCAGGAGGGTGAACTGGACGAAGCGCCCCTGGAGCAGCACGAAGAACCGGAAGGGCATCACCAGGTACTTGGTCACCCGGCCCTCGAAGATCTCGGTCGCCAGGTCCAGGCCGCGGTTGTGGAAGACCAGCTTTCGTACGACAACGAGGCCCGCCACGTAGCGGACGATCTCCGCGTAGGTCCAGCCCCCCAGCGCCGCCGACGCCCCCCCCTCCGCCGCCTGACCGGCGCTTCGGTAGAGCGCCGTGTACACGAACAGCATCACCAGCGGCTCGACCGTGCCGTTCAGGACCTCCCGCACGAGGAAGCCCGCCCGGAACTGGATCCGCTTCCGGAACTCGTACGCCACCGACCGCGCGAGGAGCGCAGGCGCACGGAGGGCCGCGCCGGTCACGGGCGCGCTCCCTCGTCGGCACCCGGGGCCCCGCGGCGGTAGATCTCTCGGATGAGGTGCTCGAGCGGCTGACGCTCCACGGAGAGGTCGCGCACGTCGAGCGCCGAGAGGAGATCGGGGATCAGGGCGGCGAGGCGGTCGGCGTCCACGACCACGGTGAGCGAGCCCGCGGCGCGTCCGGCCACCTCGGCCCCGTGGCGGCGGAGCCCTGCCGCCACCGCCTCCTCGTCCACCGGCACGCTCGGGTTCAGGTGCACCTCGACGGCTCGCCGTCCGGTCACCCGGCGGGAGAGCTCGGTCAGGCCGCCGTCGAAGGCCACGGCGCCCTGATCGAGCACCACGATGCGCCGACAGGTCTCCTCGATGTCCTCGAGGTCGTGGCTCGTGAGCACGAAGGTGACGGACTCCTCCTCGGCGAGGCCCACCAGGAAGCGGCGGATCGTCTCCCTGGAGATGAGGTCGAGGCCGATGGTCGGCTCGTCCAGGAAGACGACGTCCGGGTCGTGCAGGAAGGCCCCGATGATCTCCATCTTCATCCGCTGGCCGAGGGAGAGCTGGCGCAGCTGGATCTTGAGCTTGTCCTCGACCTCGAGCATGCGCGCGAAGCGGTCGAGGCGGTCCTGGAAGACGTCCTCCTCGACCGAGTAGATCTCCTTGAGCAGCCGGAACGAGTCGAGGGGCGGCAAGTCCCACCAGAGCTGGCTCTTCTGCCCCATCACGAGGGCCAGGCGCCGCTTCTCCTCGTCCCGCAGGTGGAAGGAGTCCCGGCCCAGGAGGCGCGCCTCGCCCGCGCTGGCGGGGACGATCCCCGCGAGGATCTTCACCAGGGTCGTCTTGCCCGCGCCGTTGGCCCCGATGAGCCCCACGCTCTCGCCGCGGCGAACCGCGAGGTCGACGCCCGCCAGGGCCGTCACCTCCACGTGTTCCCGGGCGACGAAGTTCTTGAGGATCCCCCGCAGCCCCGGCGCGCGCTCGAAAGTGCGGAAGACCTTGCGCACCCCCCGAGCCTCCAGCACCGGGTCGGCCCCGCCCGAGGGCGCCCCGCCCTGGCCCGCTCCGCTCATTCCGCCGAGGCCCAGTCGGCGTGGCAGTTGGGGGTCTCGTACACCCGCAGGGCGACGAGCCGGACCCCGCGACCCGCGGCGTCGGGCAGGCTGTCGAACGCCTCCTGGAAGCGGCCCGCGAGCCAGCCGCAGAGGTTCTCGACCGTGGTGGGGAAGGTCACCTCGCAGCGCTTGTCCCCCTGGGCAACGAGGAACTGGAGCAGGTCCACGTCCTCCTCCCGGTCCACGACGCAGGCGTGGTCCAGGTGGCCGTCCACGAACCCCTTCATGGCCTGGAAGGCGTCCCCGAAGTCGAGGACCATTCCCAGCTCGTCGGTGGTCTCGGCCGCGAGGGTGGCGATGGCCACGTACCGGTGGCCGTGGAGATTCCTGCACTTGGTCGTGCAGCGGGGGCCCAGGCGGTGGGCCATGTCCCACTCGATCCTCCGCGAGATGGTGACCGTGCCGTTCATGGGAGGAGCTTATAACCTCGCGGCGGACAGGTCGGGGCCCCTCCGGCTATCATCCGCTCGCCATGCTCCACGCCTCACCCATGGACACCCCGCGCGCCCAGCGCGCGGCCGACGGTCGCGCGCCCGACCTGGTCAAGATCCGGAACCTCCGGGCCTGGTCCCTCATCGGCGTCCACGACCACGAGCGGGTCCAGCGCCAGGAGCTGCGGATCGACGTCTGGATCGAGGCGGACCAGCGCGCCGCCGCGGCGAGCGACGACATCGCCCGCGCGGTGGACTACTCCGCCGTGGCGCGCGCCTTCCGCGAGCACGCCGGCAAGTCCACCCACCAGCTGATCGAGACCCTCGCCGAGGAGCTCGCGCAGGTGGCCCTCGGGGAGTTCGGCGCCGAGGCGGTCCGGATCTCCATCGAGAAGCCCGGCGCCGTCCCGGGCACCGACAGCGTCGGGGTCGAGATCGAGCGGCGCGCGGAGGCCCGCTGAGATGGCGGACCCGGCGCCGCGACGTCGCTTCCCCCGGGGGCGCGAGACCGGTGAGGGCGCCTACCTCGTGGTCATCGGGCTCGGCTCCAACGAGGAGGGCCCGGCGCGGATCGACGCGGCCGTCGAGGAGATCTCCTACGAGTACGACCTGCTCGCCCGCTCCACCCGCTACGTCAGCCCGCCCGACGAGGCCGGCGAGCCGGTCGCCGAGGGCACGGACCGGGCGGGGTACTCCAACGCCGCGGTCCTCATCCGGACGACCCAGGACTACGACACGCTCAAGGCGACCCTGCGCGCCATCGAGGAGCGCCTCGGTCGGGACCGCACCGACGCCGGCGTCGTCGCCATCGACCTCGACATCCTCCTGCTGCAGGACCAGATCGTCCGCAAGGGGGAGCGGGTCCTGGCCCCGCACCCGGACCTCGAGTCCAAGCGCTACGCCGCCATCCCGAGCGCCGAGGTGGCCCCCTTCCTCCGGCACGCCATCACCGAGGAGTCCCTGGCGGACCTCGCCGCGCGGCTCGCCTGATCCGGCGGGGAGGTC
>JASFWR010000157.1:0-8346 GCA_050049155.1 Planctomycetota bacterium
AGGGCGCTCGCGAGCGCCTGGAGTTCATCCCGCTCCGGACCATCGACGACGCCTTCGGCGTGGCCCTGCGGCGCCGTCGCTCCTGATGCTGGCCGGCCTCCTCTTCGCCGCTGGCCTCGCGATCGGAGGGGTCGGGGTGGCCGCGCCGGCGCACCCCAACTCGTTCTCCATCTCGGAGATCCACGTGCGGGGCGCGCGGGTCGAGGTCCAGCTCCGGTGCCAGGTGCTCTCCCTCGGGGAGGTGATCGAGGGGCTCGACCCCGAGCTCGACGGGCACGCGGAGCCCGGGGAGATCGAGCGCTTCGCGGCGGAGATCTCCGGGTACGTCGCGGCGCACTACCGGCTGGTCGCGGGGGCGGAGGACGTCGCGGACGGCGCCGCTCCCGAGCGCGCGCTCCAGGTCAGGGACTCCCTCGTGGTGGAGGCCCCGCTGGCCCTCGACCCGATGAACGAGGTCAGCGAGTGGGTCGACGTGGTCCTCCGGTACGAGGCCGAGGGCGGGGCGATGGAGCGGCTCGGCGTCCGCCAGGAGCTCTTCCAGGTGACGAGCCCGGGGCACCGGGACTCGTGCGCCGTGGTGTGGAACGGGGTCGAGCTGGAGCAGCGCCAGTTCGCGCTGGGCGCCGAGGGGCACGTCTTCGTCGCCACGCAGGAGGCGCTCGACCGCGGCGCCCCTGCCTTCGGCCGCTACCTGCGCGCGAGCGCACGGCGGCTCGCCGGCGAGGCGGACGCCCTGCTGCTCGCCGTCCTGCTGGTGCTCGCCGCGCGCCCAGGCCTGCGCTCGGGCCTGCTCTCGCTGACGCTCCTCGCGGCCGCGGTCGCCGTGGGGGTGCAGGTGGGGGCGCGGATGACGGTGTCACCCACGGAGGCGCGCTTCCTCCAGCTCACCGTGCCCCTCGCCATCGCCTACGTCGGCCTCGACGACCTCCTCCACAGGGACGGGCGGACCCGGTTCATCGAGCCGGTGGTGTTCGGCCTGGCCCTCGGCGGCCGCGAGGTGGTCGCCCTGGCTCCGGAGCTCGTCCGGGAGGCGGGGCCGGCGGCGCCGCTCGCCGGAGCCTCGGCGGGCCTGGCCGTGGCGCTGGTGGCGGCGGGTGCCCTCGCCCTCGGTTTCGTCCGCGCCGCTGGAGGGAGCCAACCGGCAGGGGCGGCCGCGGCGCCGCGGCCCGCCCGGGTGGTCGCCGACGCCATGGCGATCGGGCTCGGGCTGTGGCTCTTCCTCGGGCGAGCGCTGGGCTGAGGGGCGCGGCAGGCCCCGGGCCCGGCCCCGCTCAGGGGAGGATCTGCAGCGTGATCACGTTCGACACGTAGTCGTACGGGTTCGTGGTCACGGCGCAGTGGTACATCGTCTGCCCGACCAGGCCGGTCAGGAAGGCGGGGTTCAGGTGGACGTTGATCGCGGCCGCGCCCGCCTGGTTCAGGAACCCGATCTGGTTCGTGAAGACGAAGCCCTGGGTGTCGATGAGCCCGGTCCGGGTCCAGCGGTCGAAGTCGATGGGCACGTCCATGCCCCCCAGCACGAAGCCCTGGGAGGTCCCCGAGAGGCTCGAGAGCAGGATGTAGCTCCGCTGGGCGTAGGCCTCGCCGATGTGGAAGTAGACCTGCTGGTCGTCCCCGGCGGACACGGACCCCGCGTTCGTCCGGGCGGAGAGCGGCGCGTGGCGCCTGAAGAGCACGACCCAGTCCTGGTTGGGGTGGGACGGGGGCGGCCCGACGTCCACCCAGCCGCCGGGGGAGCTGAGGTTCTCGACCGCGCCCACGTAGCGCCCGTTCCGCGGGTTGTACCAGAGCTTCTCGAACGCGCCGGTGGAGGCGCCGAGGTTCAGCTGGCTGGGGCCGGAGGCGTCGGGCAGGTAGACCGCGTAGAACTGGTCGGTCTTCGCGAAGACCTGGGCCTCGCCGAAGGCCAGGGCCTCGTTCCGGAGCAGGTCGTCCGCGGGCTCCATCTCCCAGAAGGGGAGCTCGGCCTCCATGAACCGGCGCGCGTGCCCGACGAAGTACCACATGTCCTCGCGGGTCCGGAAGTCCTCGATCGTCAGGTCGCCGCCCAGGGGGAGGTCGTGCCAGCCGAGGTAGAACTCCACGCCCCCGCCGCTGAAGAGGGCGTCGTAGAGGACCCGCTTGCGGATGTCGTCGGCGTTGGTGTCCGTGAGGCCGGTGGGCCAGGGGTTCATTTCGTCCGCGTCCACGAGCCACGGGCGCCCCGCCTGCTCGGACAGGGTCCGCAGCTCCTCGATCTGCTCGTCCGCCGCGTTGAGGGAGAACTGCAGGGAGGCCGCGTCGATGTTGGGGTCGTTCAGCACCGACTGGAAGACGGCCAGGTCGTCCGGGCGGTTGTGCAGGGAGATCGGGTGCTCGTAGGCGTCGAGGTCGGTGATCCACTGCGCGAAGCTGGCGAGGGTGGCGGCGTTGAAGTCCGTCTCCTCGCAGAGGTTCCAGCGGATGGCTGGGTGGTGCCCGAAGCGCGCGATCATCTCGCGGTAGAAGAGCTTCCGCTCCGTCCCGAGCGTGCCGTTGTCCAGCCAGAGCTCGTTGGCGATCTCCGTCTCGTTCATCACGAGGGAGAGCGAGATCCCGACCCGCTGTGCGTGCTCGAAGATCGTGTTCCACTGGCGCAAGCGACTGGTGTCGTAGTGCACCTTCTCGAACTCGCGGTTGCGCGGCCCGATGAACGGGTAGACGTCGCGTCCGTCCCCGCCGAGGTTCATCACGAGCAGGAACAGGGAGTTGACGCCCTTGCCGGCGAGGTAGTTCAGGGCGCCGATCGCCCCCTTGCCGTCCTCGAGGCCGTTCCCCGGGCGCAGCACCGGGTCCCCCGGGTTCCAGTCGTCCCGGTGCTCCGCGTAGCTGTGGAGGTTGCCCACCCCCTGGGTCTTCGTGATGTCGTCCAGGGCGCGGATGGCCAGGAAGTTCTCCGGGCCGTTGATCCCCGCCTTCAGATAGAAGGGGCCGTGCTGGAACTTGCGGTGGTGGCGGCCCACGTCCTCGAGGGTCCCGAGCCGGTAGAAGCCGCCCTCGTCGGGGTCGATGTCCTTGACCTCGAAAGTGATCTGGCGACCGTTCACCGTGGGGACGGGGGAGCCGGCTCCAGGGGCGGACTGGAGGGCGACGCCCGAGCCCGAGCGCATGGAGGCCGTCGCGGTCCACGTCCCCTTGATCGGCGGGAGGAAGCGCGCGGTCCAGACGTTGCCGATGTCGCCCGAGGCGCCGTCGGCGTCGAAGAAGCCGGGCACCGTCATGCTGGTCCCGCCCGGCCCGTCGAATCGGACGGAGAGGCGGTAGTCGAGGAACGGGTTGGGCGTGTCGTCGCTGTCGGACGCCCACGGGCCTCGGAAGCTCAGCTCCATGGGCGCGCAGATGCGCGGCTCGGCGGGCGTGATCCAGCTCTCGCCGTTGCCGTTCGAGCCGGCGTTGGCGCCGGGGTCGCGCACCAGGAACGACGCGCCGTCGATGTCCTCGGAGAGGATCTGGATCCCCACCACCTGGTTCTGCGGGGTGACGCTCGTGCCGTCGGGCCGCTTCAGGTCCTCGAACCGGAAGGCCAGGCCGTGCACACGCTGGCCCTGGTTGTCGCCGGAGTAGCAGAAGACCGGGGTCTGGGACCAGCCGCCCACGGAGACGGGCTCGCCCAGGGCGCCGCTCTGGAAGCGCGCGCGGACCTGGACCACGTCGTTGCCGCCCGCCTCGAAGAGGAAGAAGTCCGCCGCCGGGCCGGGCCCGGGCACCCACGCGCCGATGCTGATCTCCCAGATCCCCGGGTTGTCGTTGCGGACGAAGTAGGACTCGAGGTTGCGGGTGTCGGCGTTGCGGATGGTGCCCGAGCGGTCGGTCAGGTCCACGGCGCCGCTGGAGATCCCCCAGCGGAGGTCGGCGCGCGGGACCCAGACCCCGCCGGACTGGATCCGCTCCACCACGGAGCCGTTCACCTCGGTGGTGATGGACTCGGACCGGGCGAGGCCGACGGCGGCCCCCGCGACGGCGGTCGAGATCACGAGGGACCGGAGGCACTCGGGGCACGCGCCGAGGCCGGTGAAATCAGGGAGCTTCATCTTGGATCGAGGCCACTCGCGGTCCCGCAGGACGGGGACGGGGGACGTCACGAGGGGCGGATCTTCGGAAGGGGGTGGGGCCGGGGAACCCGCGCTCACGAGCAGCGCGCGGGAGTCGAGCGGTCGCCGCCTGCGGAGCGTCGGCCGAAAGGGAGGAGTGGAGACAGGGGGAGCGGGGCAGGCGTCTGCGACACCGGATCCGACCCTCCAGCCGTTATCCTCGCGTCATGGGACGGAACAGCAAGCCCGAAGGGTTCGGGAGTTTCGGAGATCTCCGTAAGGCGCTCGGGGGTGGGACGGAAGGGGCGAACGGGGACGATCCGAAGGCCGAGGAGGCGGCCCAGGGGGCCCCGGAGCGCGGTTGGACCCTGGAGACGGACGACGGGGAGGAGTACGAGCTCACCGAGGAGGACCTGGAGGGGCTCCCGGACCCGGACAGTCAGATCCCAGCCAGGATCGCCCGGCGCCCCGCTGCCTTCGGACCCATGGACTCCGGGCCGGCCTGCTACGCCGACACCGAGTCGGAGGAAATGGAGCTCGTCCGCTCGTTCAGGCTCCGCACCCAGTTCCCGGAGGACGTCCTCGGGGAGCTGACGGCGCTCCCGGACCACCCCTCGGCGGCGGACCGCGAGGGGCGGCTCGACCTCCGCGGGGAGGTGATCTTCACGATCGACGGGGCGGACGCCAAGGACTACGACGACGCCATCGCGATCCGGCCGCGGGAGGGGGGCGGGTTCCACGTCAGCGTCCACATCGCGGACGTGAGCCACTACGTCCGGCCCGGGACGGCTCTGGACGACGAGGCGCTCGCCCGGGGGACCAGCGTGTACCTGCCCGACCAGGTGATCCCCATGCTCCCCGAGGCCCTGTCCAACGGGCTCTGCTCCCTGGTCCCGAAGCAGGACCGCCTGGCCTACTCCGTCTTCATGGAGTTCGACGCCGCGGGGGAGCGGGTGAGCTCCAGCGTCGCGAAGAGCGTCATCCGAAGCGTGCACCGCGGGGACTACCGCATCGTCCAGGACCTGCTGGACGGCAGGGAGACCGAGGAGACGGCGGAGATCGAGTTCCTGCGCGAACCGCTGGAGCAGTTCAGCGAGTGGACGCGGGTCCAGCAGCGGATCCGCGACGCGAAGGGCTCGCTCCGGATCCAGTCCAGGGAGAAGAAGTTCGTCTTCGACGCCGACCACGAGGTCGAGGCGATCGTGGACGCGCCGCGCTACTTCTCCCAGACGCTGATCGAGGAGACGGCGCTCGCGGCCAACCAGGCCGTGGGCGACCTCTTCCGCGCCAAGGGCCTCCCGACGATCTATCGCGTCCACCCGGAGAAGGACCCGGAGGAGATCGAGCGCGTCTCCGCGATGCTCGCCAAGTTCGGGATCCGGGTCCCGACCAAGGACCGGCTCACGGGCCGCGACATCGGCCGGATGATCCGCCTGGCGCGCCGCAAGGCCAACGCGGAGGCCCTGGTCCAGCGCATCATGGGCCTCGTGGAGCGCGCCGTGTACGAGGTGAAGGACCACGAGGACGTGGCGACCCACTTCGGCCTGGCCCGCAAGGCCTACCTGCACTTCACCTCGCCCATCCGCCGCTACCCGGACCTGATCGTCCACCGCTGGCTGCACGCGGTGGAGACCCGCGAGGACGAGGCGGCGGAGGAGCTCGCCTCCCTCGCGCTGATCGACGACCTGAACGACACGGCCTCCCACTGCAGCGTCCAGTCCGAGGGCGCGGCGATGGCCGAGATCGCGGTCAAGGACCTGAAGGTCTGTCAGTTCATGGAGCCGCGCATCGACGAGCGCTTTGACGCCAAGGTCCAGCGGGTCTCGCGGGGCGGGCTCGAGGTCCACATCGGCGAGCTCAACGTCTCCGGGTTCATCCCGGCGCGCTCCATGGGGGACCGGCCCAAGGTGGACGGCGCCACCCTCAAGGTCTCGGTGGGCAAGCGGGTGCTCTCGTTCACCGAGGGCTACCAGATCGCGGTGCGGGTCAAGGACGTGGACTTCCTGAGGCTCCAGGTCCTGCTGGAGCTCGCCGGCTAGCGGTTCCGCCGCCGCTCGCGCTCCTCGGCCTTGCGCCTCTTGATGAGGTCGGGGCGCCGCTGGAGCTCGATCTCGGCGAAGCCCGAGGCGGCCTTGTGGCCCCCGTCCCAGCCCTGCTGGATCTCGAGGATCGTGACCTTCAGCTCCCGCACGACCTTGGCCTTGGGGAGGGGGAGGTAGGCCTTGCCGAAGTGGTCGGGGTCCAGATCGTACTCGCCCATCTTGGCCTTGTTGACCTCGATCAGCACCCGCTTGGGCCGGCCCCACCCGCCGCGCTCGTTGGGCGCGCGGTAGTAGGGGGAGAGGACCACGTGGTCGGCGCGCTGCGGACGGTCCGGCTCGAGGTGGATCCAGGGCTGTGCGTCGGTGGGGGCGGAGAGCCACCCGTGGCCGTGGGTCCCGTCCCTGACGAAGCCCGCCCTGTGGCCGTCGTTGGCCTTGGAGGACGCCTTGCAGGTGCACCTGGTCTTGTCGAGCTCGTCCCGGTCGTGGTCCCTGGAGGCCTCACGCATGGCCTCCGTCATGACGCCGTCCACCTCTACCTCGATGGTGGGGGAGACGAACTCGACCTCCTCGCCCTCGTCGATGGGCCGCAGGTAGGCCCGCGCGAGGATCTTGTGCTTGCCGGGGCGGCGCATGCGGAACTGGGCCGCGAACCGCTTGCCGCCGCTCGGCCGCTCCGGGTCGCCCTTCACGGACGCCAGGAGCTCTCCGGAGTCCGCGAGGTGGTAGTCCACCCGCCAGAGCCGCACCCCCTTGCCGATCTCCTGGTCCCACTCGAACTGCTTCAGGGTCTTGTCGCCCCAGGAGGAGACCCACGCGGTCAGGGGGGTGTCCCCCGTGATGCGGATCGAGAGCGGCTGCGCCGGGTCGTCGCCGCCGTAGTTCTTGGCGCCGCGCGGCGCGACCCCCGTGCTGGGCGCGGTGGCCCGCTTCAGGACGAGCACGCCGAAGCAGGTCCCCGGGTGGGGCTCGTTGGTGTTGTCGTTGCCCGTGCCCCAGCGCCCCGAGGCGTGCTGCCTGCGGACGAGGTAGTTCGCGGCGGCCTTGTACCAGTCGCTGGTCCCGAAGGTCTTGCGCCCGGTCAGGCCGCCGACGCGCTCGAGGCCGTAGAGGTAGTAGAGGTGCCAGCGGGACGGCTGGTTGGCCTCGACGGCCATGTGGTCCCCCAGCCACCCGACGCCGCTCTCGATCGCGGCGTCGAGGACGCGCGCGTCCCGCTTGCTCAGGTCGTCTCGCGCGGCGAGCGCCTGCCGCCCGATCTCGAGGATGGCCACCCCGGCGGCCGTCATGGACCCCGTGGCGTTCGTGCCCTGTCGGTAGGAGAAGGACCCGTCGTCGCGCTGGATGTTCAGGGCGTAGTCGATGCACTGCTCCCAGATCTTCTTCGGGATCTCCAGCCCGGCCTCCTCGGCCATCTTCATCCCGAGGCAGCCGTACTGGGTGAGGGACATGTCCTCGTGACCCCCGGGGTAGCTGAAGCCCTGGCCCTGGCACTCGAGCAGGAGCTCCGTCCAGGTCTCGATCTCCGCCATGTGCTCCTCGTCCCCGGCCGCGTGCAGCGCCATGAGGCAGCAGGCGATCCCGTAGGTGTGCCGCGGCGGGTTCGCCCGCAGGTAGGCGAGGCCCCGGACGATCGCCGGGTGCCGCGGGGAGATCCCCGCCTTGAGGAGCGTGTAGAGCGACAGGCCCGTCTGGCCGGAGACGTACTTGTGCTCGTCGGGGCGCCACGAGCCGTCGAGCTGCTGCCGCTTGAGCAGGTAGTCCGCGCCCCGGGTGATGGCCTGCTCGATCTGCGCCTGGGTGACGTCCTCGACCGCCGGCGTCGCGGTGGATCCGGCCGATGGGCTCGGCGCGCCCAACCCCACGGCGCCGAACCCCACGACGCATAGCCCCGAACCGGAGAGGCCCCAGGCGGTGAGGAGCGGCGCGGCCGACAGGGCGAGGCGGAGGAATCCAGCAGCCATGTGAGTCAGGATAGCCTCCCGCCGCGAAAACACGGAGGCCGTCCGTTCACCGATCGGGCTCGCGGAGGCCCGCTCGAGCTCCCCGGCATGGGAGTCGCAATCGCCCGTCGAGGCGGGTTGGCCCGCACCCCACAGTCCCCGCACGCTCGCACCATGATCTTCCTCGAGCCCTCGCTGATCGCCCTGCTCGCCGTGAGCCTGCTGATGACCTGCGTCTGGGCGGCCCACCTGCGGGACGAGGACGCGAGCATCATCGACCCCTTCTGGGGGATGGGCATCCTCACGGTGGCC